>JANYBF010000567.1 GCA_025360895.1 Verrucomicrobiota bacterium | reverse complement strand
CCGGGAATCAATACCCAACTGCTGTCTGACCACCAGCACACCCATGAGGAGAGTGACCATCACCCCCGACGGGATGGCCAATCGTCGCAGGAAGGCAAAGATGGGCGCCGGCGGATGCTTCGGCACGCTCAGGTCTTGCCGTTGTATGTCGCGGACAATCTTTGACCAATAAAACTCGCGCGACTCCGGCAGCTTGATTTCAGACTCAAAGCCCGCCAGCGCACTGTGGGTGTTCGTCAACTCGGCCAACAACGCCCGGGCATCCGCGTCCTGCGTCAGCAGAACACTGACGGCTTTGGCCTCGCTGGACGGTAACTCGCCGTCCAAGTACGCCTGCAATTTTAACTGTAAGTCCTGTTTCATAGCACAACTTTCACTCTGGCTTCTGCAAATCTTTTAACGATGCGGCCATCTTTCGCCGCGCGTAAAACAACCGCGACATCACCGTTCCGATTGAGCAATTCATGGTCTTCGCAATGGTTTTGTATTCCATTTGCTCGAACTCGCACAGCACCAACACCGTCCTGTGCGCCTCGGAAAGCTGGCTCAACGCCTGGTCTATCCGCACCCTTAACTCGGCCCGCTCCAGTCGCTCGGTCGGGTTCACCGTCACCACCGGCATTTGCCGCTCAACTCCGCCGGATTCCTCATCCATTTCCTCGATGGACTCCGTGCGCTGGCGTTTCTTGCGGCGCAACTGGTCCAAGCAGAGGTTGATCGTGATCCGCGTCATCCAAGTGGTGAAACTCGAATCACCCTGAAACTGCACCAGCCGTTGCCACCCCTTAACCCAGGCTTCTTGGGAAAGATCAATGGCCTCTTCCTCATTCCGCATCATGCTGTAGGCCCGCGCATAAATCTTGTCGCGATGCCGCGCAACCAACTGCTCAAAAGCGACCATGTCGCCCTTCTGGGCTGCGCTCACCAAAGCCACATCGTCGTCAGCGGAATAATCTTTTTCGGCCATGGGTTGGACGGGACGGATTTGAGACTTATTCAGGGCGGATCAAAGCTTGCCCTTGGTGCTGGGGAGCTGCCCGGCGATGCGCGGATCGCGCTGGCAGGCCGTATCCACGGCTTTGGCAAAGGCCTTAAACAAAGCCTCAACAATGTGGTGTGGCTCATCGCCATAGAGCAGTTCCAGATGAAGATTGCAGCGGGCTTCATTGGCGAAGGCTTGAAAAAATTCGCGCGCCAGGCCAAAACGGAAGGCGCTGGACAGGTCTTGCTGCCGTTCGGCTTTGGTGAGCTTCTTGTAGGCATTCGCATCCAGTCCGCGCCAGACAAGATAAGGCCGTCCGCTAAAATCTATCACGCAGCGGGCGAGACATTCATCCATGGGCACGTAGGCTTCACCAGTGAACGGGTTTTGAGGGTGAAAGCCTGTGCCGTAGCGGCGAAGGCCTTTCTTGTCACCGAGCGCCTGGACAAATGCCTGCCCGAGGGCAATCCCGCAATCCTCGACGGTGTGATGTGCGTCCACGGCAAGATCGCCGGCGCAACGGAGTCCCAAATTCACTACTCCATGCTTGGCAAACAGGGTCAGCATGTGATCAAAAAAGGGAATGCCCGTGTGGATGGCAGCCTTGCCCTGGCCGTCGAGCGCGAGGGTAACGGTAATCCGCGTCTCTTTGGTGTACCGTTTGATCTGTGCCTGCCGGAATTTCATCACCCTCATTAAAACAGACCTTCAAAAAGAAGATAAAGCGCAATCGCACGCGGAGAAGCTAAAACTCAAAATTGACATGTAGCTTGCGAGGGCAGGGTTCCAACCCGACTTCAGTAAGCGGGCGCTTGGGGAGCCGATTCTCTGGCCCTCATCTTTTCCTTGATTTCATCAACCTGCTTTTGCAGCGCGTCGGGATTGGGCGAAGATTTTTTGCCCAGTTCCAGGAGACTGATGGCGCGGCTAAACCGTCCCGCTTCTTCCTCCAACCGCGCCAGATGCACGGCGATTTTTTCCAATTGGAAATAGTTTGGCTCTGCCTTTCCAGATTCTTGCGCGTTCCATTTGCGCAACGCTAGTTCCCAGACGTTGCGCGCGCGCTGCGGATCGTGGCGCCCATCGCGATACAATCGGCCCAGTTCAAAGAGAATTTCGCAACTGTCCGGATTGTTGCGCTGGCCTTCGCGCAGAAATTCCTCCGCCTCCTTGATCTTGCCCAACTTCTCGCGCAACCAGTAGGCGGCCACCGTGTAGGTGTCCACCCGCTGCGGATCCAGTTCCGCGGAGATTCGGAGCCAAGGCAGAATTTCCCGCTCCTGCCCATGCGCCAGGTGGGTGTGTTCGGTCACGCGGAAATGGCGGCCAAACGCTTCAATCCAATCCCGGGGCTGGCCGCGAAAGGCCATTTCCTTTTCATGCGCCGCTTCGTCGTGCTCATCATGTTCATCCTTGCCGCTGGCCATCGCAGTTTTTCCCGGCTGCTCGCGCCGATCGAAGATGGACGGATAATAGCCGCTGTGAAAGGAGACGTCCGCCTGCTCAAAGAAATGATTGGCGAACATGCGCCGGCCGTCGCCTAAAAGCATTTTCAGCACATCGCCGGACTTGGCACGGTCACTCCACGCCCGGGTCCGCGGCTGAATTGTCGTCGCCACTGCGAAGCAAATGGTCAGCAACAATCCGAGAACTAAGTATGGCGACGCCCGCCTCATATGTTCATAGCGTCAAAGTTTTCCGCCGGAACACGAACCAGGTGAGAAACAGAAACAACCCCGTGTAAACGATGGCATAAAGTGTAGCCAGTCCGCAGTCCCCAAACGCAATCGCCGGCTGGTCGTAGATGACGCGGTCGCGAATATCAAACCATTCCAGATGCGGAATGAGGAAGTAGCCAGTGTAGATGATGGCTTGCAGCGGCTGCGGTTGCCGCAGTGCCACCTTGTTCAGGTGTTCGCCCAAGAGCAAAATCCCGATGATCCCGATAAAACTGATCGTGATACTGACCGACGGGGCCGAAAGGACGACCGATCCCAATAGCACCATCGCCGTGACCACACCCAGCATCATCCAGTGCAGCCAGAGGGCTTGAACGTAGTTCAGAACCACCGAGCGCTGGCCGGTGGTTTCAGGTGTTTCATGTTCGTTGTGATGTTCGCTTCCGGCGGCCGCATGATCATGTTCGTCTGTTTTGCTCGAAGCGTCGGTCGCCGCCGCAGTGGCAGATAATCCGGCCGCTGACGAATCGCCACGTCCTCGGGACTCGCTGACCACGCCAAAAAAAAGATAGAACACCACCAGCGCCACCCCGCACGCCAACCAGCAGCCGAGAAATTTGCCCATGATGAACTGGCCGCGCGTCACCGGCTTGGCGAGCAGTGGAAAGATGGTCCGGTTTTCCCGTTCGGCAGGAATCTGTCGCGCGGTCGTACTGATGGCAATTACCAGTGACGAAATCCAGATCAACAGCAAACAGACTTCCTTGAGATAGCGGGCGATTTTTGCGTCGTTGAAAAAGCTCACCGACCCCAACAAGAGCGTGATCAGCGCCGTGAGCACGAACAACACGTAGAAATCTTTGCGTCGGTATAACTCTTTGATCACGATCCCGGATATCGCCAACACGTTATTCATGACACCCCCTGCGGTTGATAGCCGATGAGTTTGAGGAAAAGTTTCTCCAGATCACATTGGTATTGCGCCACCAAGTCGCTGACTTTGCCGACGGCTTTCAGTTCGCCCTGACAGATGATGGCCACGCGGTCACAAACCGATTCCGCCTCCCCCAGTTCGTGCGAGGAAAAAAAGACTGTCTTGCCCTCGCTTTTTAGACGCTGAATGATCTCACGCACCTTCATGCGCCCCAGCGGATCAAGGCCGCTTGTCGGTTCGTCCAGAATCAGCAGGTCGGGATTGTTAATTAGCGCCTGCGCCAGGCCCACACGCTGTTGCATGCCCTTGGAGTAAGTCTTGATGGGCCGGCTGCGGGCATGTTCCAGCTCCACCAGCTTTAGCAGCGAATCAATCCGGCGGTCGGCTTCCCCGCGCGGGATGCCAAAAATGCGCGCGTAGAAACGCAGGAGTTCTTCAGCGGTCAAAAACTTGTAGTAGTAAGTTAATTCCGGCAGATAACCGATGCGTTGCCGTGCGATCGGTTCGCGCACATCCACGCCAAACAAGCGTGCCTCGCCCCCGGTGGCATGGACGAAACCCAACAGCACATTCATGGTCGTTGTTTTGCCCGCCCCATTTGGACCAAGATAACCAAAGACCTCCCCCGCCCTGACCTCCAGATCAAGACCATTCAACGCCACTTTGGTGCCTGACCGTGATTCGCGGCTGGCATATTCGACTCGCAACTTCTCCGTTTTGAGAATGACACTCATCAATTAAATCCGGTTTTTCCAACGCCCATTGCGGATATACAAATTGTCCGCCTCGGTCAAGCGAACGAAAATGACAAGACCGCAGCGTAGTCAAAAGCAAATCCCAAACCAAGCCAACTTCATCAATTTCGAGCCTCTGCTCCCATGAATGCGCAAAAATTGTATTATCCGGCCCCTTCGGTGTACCAAAAGAATACGACACTATCTCAGCGTAAGTCGCCTCGTGATGATGGCCGGTCAAACGTTCGATAAACCGACCTCCACTGCCGCCGCGTAATCAGCCCCGTCGTCATAAGCCCCACGGGCAATCGGCTATGCCCAGTTTGAACACAGCCCGCCGCCGCCTGTCGAATGAGCCATGAATGCCGAGGCTTTCCGTTCGCGTGCCCGCCAGTTGTGGCGGCAAGAAATTCGTCCGCTGCTGATTCTCGCGCTGATTCTGTTCTCCATCCGCTCTTCGCTCGCCGATTGGAACGATGTCCCCAGTGGTTCGATGCGGCCCACCATCCTCGAAGGCGACCGCATCTGGGTGAACAAACTGGCCTACGATCTCAAAGTACCGTTCACTACCTGGCACATTGTCGAGTGGAGCAACCCGCAGCGCGGCGACATCGCGGTATTCTTCTCACCGCACGACGGCAAGCGACTCATCAAACGCACCATCGGCCTGCCCGGCGACACCATCGAACTCCGCAACAATCAACTTGTCATCAACGGCGACCCTGTCGAATACCAGCCCATCGCCGAGGAACTCCTGCGCGACATTCCAGCCGCCGAACGGGCGGGTCACCTCTTCGCCAGCGAACAACTCGCCGGCCAGACGCACGCCGTGAGCGGAAATCCCGGCGCACCCGCACCGCGCAACTTCGCGCCTATAGTTGTGCCACAAGGCGAATACTTCATGATGGGCGACAACCGCGACGATAGTTTCGACTCCCGCTTCTGGGGCACAGTGAAACGCGAGAAGATTGTGGGCCGCGCCACCGCCGTAGTCTTGTCTCTCAACAAGAGCAATTACTGGCTGCCAAGGTGGGGACGGTCCTTTACTTCGCTTCGTGGCGATTAAGTATTTTTGCGTGACGGTTGGGGTGGAGGCTGGTCATAGTCCTTAAAAGCCATGAACACAAAATCCATCCTCTGCTGCCTAGCGATCCTTTTACCCGCATCTTCAGCGTTTCCCTGTATCAACAAATCCGGGACGAAATACGGCGGAGGCAGCGGTTCTTATTTCGGCTGGCACGGTTTGCAGGCTGCGGTACCCTGATCGGCGTAGTCATAATCGCGTTGCTTGTCTTCCTCTATAAGCGTGGCATCTTCGTTCTTTCGAGCAAGGATTTGAAACAGGCTTAGAAGCTCACCCAAACAAATCCATCTGCGGCGGCGGGGCGAGCTGTTTGAGTTTGTCGCGCTCCTGTTGGCGGCGGGGCTGGCGCACGTTGCCTTCGGGCGTAAGTTCGGATTCTTCGAGGTTCACCAGGATTTGTTTCGCGCGTTCCAGCACTTCCTTCGGCACGCCCGCGAGGCGTGCGACCTGGATGCCGTAGCTTTTGTCCGTGCCACCCTCCACAATCTTGCGTAGAAACACAATCGCGTCGCGCCATTCGCGCACGGCGACGTTGAAGTTTTTCAATCGTGGCAGACGCTGGGCAAGTTCAGTCAACTCGTGATAGTGCGTGGCGAACAGCGTTTTCGCGCCGACGGCATTATGCAGGTGCTCGACAATACTCCACGCGAGGCTCAACCCGTCGAACGTGCTCGTGCCGCGCCCGATTTCGTCGAGCACGATCAGGCTGCGCGGTGTGGCGTTGTTGAGGATGTTCGCGGTTTCCGTCATCTCCACCATGAAGGTGGATTGACCGCGCGCCAGATCATCGCTCGCGCCGATGCGGGTGAAGATGCGGTCCACGAGATCAATGCGCGCTTCCGCCGCCGGCACAAAACTACCCGTGTGGGCGAGCAGCGTGAGCAGTGCGACCTGCCGGATGTAGGTGGATTTGCCCGCCATGTTCGGCCCGGTGATGAGGGCGATTTGCGGGGAGGTAGCGGCGGGCGTCTCGCCGGCCGTAGAGGGCGGCATCTTGCCGCCCGGAACTGCGCCCGCATGTACAAGGGTGTTGGAAAATCCCATGCGCTCTGGCTTGTCCACGCCTTTTCCGGCGGGCTGGAAGCCCGATTCGACGGCAGGCAGGATGCCCGCCGCTACACCCAACCCCGTATCGTTCGGCACGAAGCGTTCCTCG
>JANYBF010000551.1 GCA_025360895.1 Verrucomicrobiota bacterium | reverse complement strand
TGTTCGTCGCCGCGTCGCTGCTGATGATCTGGCGGTTGGAAGCAATGAGCGACGGCGGCTTCGAGGGCACGGTGCTGGGCACGCTCATCATGCCGTATTGCTCCGGTATCGGGAATCTGATCTTCGCCTTCCTGCTCGCGCGCCAAGGCGGCCCGGGCGAAGAGGTGATGACTAACGCGCTGGTCAACAACGTCACCAACCTGACCCTGCTCATCGGCCTGCCCGCGATTTTCTGGCAGGCGAAAACGGCGGCGGCCCCAAAAGGAAAACCAAAAAAAGGCGGCAGGCAACCGGCGGATCACCTTCATCGCCTCTCGATGCTGCTCACGCTCACGGCGGTGCTCTTCTTTACCGGCGCCGTCTGGGCCCTGGGCCGGGACGGGCGTTTGACGTTTAACGACGGCCTGGTCCTCGTGGGTTTGTTTTTATTCTGGCAATGCTTTCACGTCTTCGAAGTGTTGAAGACCAATGCGCGGCAAGGGAAGTCGTTGGGTTGGAAACTGCCTTTGAATCTGGGGTTGCTCGGCGTGGGCGCGTGCGCGTCGTATGTGAGCATTGACTGGCTGATGGCCTGGCTCGCGAAAATCCCCGGCGGGGGATTCATCAGCGCGAAAAATCTCGGCTGGTTGAGTGGCTGGTTGATGGTGCTGCCCAACGCGATCCTCGCGCTCTACTACGGCTGGCGAAGCAAACCCGAAGTCGTTTATACGTCCCAGGTCGGCGACGGTCACATCTGCCTGCCGCTGTGCGTCGGCATCTACGCACTGTATCACCCGCTTAACATCCCGAACTTTTTCGTCACCGGCGTGTACGTGATTGGCGGGGCGACGGTGATTCACCTGCTGTTCGTCGGGACCTTGGGCAGGTTACCGCGGCTCATGGGTTTTGCGCTCGTGGCGACGTACGGATTTTTTCTGAAGCAGGGTTTGCTGCACTAAATCTTACCGCGCGCCAGCGAACGAACCCGCACATACTCGTTCGCTGAGAGCGGCAAACGGGACCTGCGCGCTCAACCAGCGGGGGTCCTTCGCAATTTCATCCATTGAAGACTGCGTGTTGTTGCAGATCAGATAACGTCCATCACCCAAGGCCATGAAAGCTTCAAAACTCGTGCCGGCAGCGTGCCGGGCAAACTCAAAGTCGCCGACCTGGTATTTGCCGTTCACGAGCGACGCCCGCAAACCGCCAAGATCGCGGTTGAAATTTTGCGCGAAGGTTTCATGGCGCGGACCGACGTAGCCGAGGACGCGGGCCTGGGGTTCCTGGAGCAACAACACCACCCACTCGTCGAAGACGGTCTTGCCGTACTGCGCGTCCATCTGCGTGGCGCAGGCGCGAATCGCCTGCATCGTTTCATTCAAGTCCATGGGTTTGACATTCATCCGCGTCAGGAATGAACAAGTTTGATGCCATAGAGCGGAACGGAGCGGGGCGTAGGACGAAGAAATGCAAATCACTGCCGGACGCCAGATTTTGATGCTCGAGCTGACTTCATTCGCCATTCGCCACTGTCCATTTTTGGACTTCGCTTCAACGGATTTTGGTTTTAAGCTTCGCGCCGCCAATATGGATTCGCTATCGTCATCCCCCCGTGCCACCGCCGGGGCCACTCCGGCAGCCCGCCTTTTAAACGTGGGCTTTCAAGCCAGCTCCGCTCTGGCCTTGGTCAGTTTTCTCCTCGTACTTTGGACGCAGATTGACCGGTCGCCATTGCCCGGCAAAACTGGCTGGCTGGCAGCCCTGCTCGTGCTGACCACCGCCTTGGCGACGCTCGCCTCACTCGCGCGGACGCTCCCCGGACCGAATGTTTTGCTCACCGCCGCTCTCATCGGCCTCCTCGGTGGTCTTGCCCACGGCTTGGGGGCAACCACGGCGTTTCCCTTCGGGCCGTTCCTGTATCCAGAAGCGGCGGGGCCAAAATTCTTCAACACCCTGGCTTGGCCGCTGCCGTTGATCTGGATTATCGCCATCTTGAATTCACGGGGTGTGGCCAGATTGATTCTCCGCCCTTGGCGCAAGCTGAAAAACTACGCCCTCTGGTTGATTGGCGTCACCGCCTTGCTCGTGCTGCTCTTCGATCTGGCGCTGGAACCGTTTGCCGCGCACGGCAATCATTTCTGGCGCTGGCTACCGACGAAGTTTCCCTTCACCTGGCACGGCGCACCGATCGTCAACTTCCTCGGTTGGTTGCTCACTGCGCTGCTCATCCTGGCGTTCACCACACCGGCGCTCTCCAAAAAACCGGCGCGCACGAATAAAAGCCGGGTGGACTATCATCCCCTCGTCGTCTGGCTGCTGGCCCTCACCTTGTTCGCGGCCAGTGCCTTCCAAAACCAGTTCTGGTCTGCGGCGGCGTTGGATGTTTTGGCCGGAATTGTGGTCACAATTTTTGCGGTGCGGGGGGCGCGCTGGTAAATGGTCGCCCAACGCCGGGGCAACAGGCGGAGACTAGCGGGTCGGTCGCTTGGCGTTCAAAGCGGTTAATGCCAGCCATGTCTTCTTCCTTGCGGCTCCCCAATGGCTAGTTTTCATTGGACAAACGCCCTTGAACTCCCATCTAGTATTGCCGCTTTGTTACCTGGCGCCTGAACAACTGAAGCGAGGGACAAATGTACATCCCAAACCGGGACAGCGTTAGCCGATACAAAAACCTATGGTGAAGGAAAGTGATAATAGCGGCGAGATGATCAGCCTCAGTTTCTGGCAAAAGGTGAAGGCCAGACTGTGCAGTCCGTTGCGTTCCATTCCCGAATGCCGGCACCTGACCAGTTTTTGGGAGAACGCGCAGTATGGATATAACGCCCTGGCTTGCCGGCCGGTGGCTGAGGCATTAGTCGTCGGGGTCCAATACGTCGTGTGTGCCGCCGTACCGGGAGACATTGCTGAGTTTGGTTGCCACACGGGCCGGACCGCCAAAGTGCTTTCGGCGGCCCTGAAGCTGATGCGGGCCAGGAAAAGGCTGCATTTGTTTGACAGCTTTGAAGGACTGCCGACCTCTATTCATGCGGTGGATCGTGAAAACGTACATGTCCAGACCGGCGTGTGGGGCGCAGGGGCTTACAAGGGGCTCAACCCCGACCAACTCCGACGCACATGCCAAAAGTACTTGCCGCCGGACACGATTAACATTTACCCCGGATGGTTTTCGGCCACGCTGCCACGACTCGATCGGGAAACGAAGTTCGCCCTGCTCCACATAGACTGCGATTTATATGTGTCTGCCCTGGATGTGCTGGATTTTGTTTTCAAGACCGGAACCCTGAGCGACGGCGCACTGGTTCTCTTTGATGATTGGAATTGTTGCCGGGCCTCCAACCATTTTGGTGAGCGAAAAGCCTGGCGCGAAGTGTGCGATCGCTATCAGGTCGTGGTTGAGGATGCGGGCGGCTACGGCTGGGCCGGACACAAGTTCATCGTTCATTCGTATGCCCGCTGAAGCGATAACGCCCAGCCCAACTTTGCCTGGTCGTGGGCGGATTGCGGCTTTCGTTTGTTTCCTCCAGGCGACGGGAAGCGGCAAGCGAGGCTTGATCTAAAGCTCGCCACAGACTTCGCAGAAATAGCCGGATACCTGCGACGCAAAACGTGGGAAACTCTGGTCCCGAAGCCACCTTGAAAGGGTCGCCCAGTTATTTCGCAAACTTTTTTATACAAATCCGCCTCCCCGGGTGTCTATGGGTTGACGAGTGAACACGGACACGACGCCCGCCTGGTACGAAAGGCTATACGACACGAAAGCGACCGAGCTGATTCTATACGGTCGCGCGCTCGGCCTCTCCCACGCGGAAGCCGAGGACGTGGTGCAAGAGACCTTTCTTGCGCTGTGGCAACACCCACACGAACCCTTGAACCCGGCGCATTATTGCGTCCGCAGCTTTCGCAATCGCGCGCTGAACTATCGCCGGGGCTTCTGGCGGCGGCTGACGCGGGAACTGGAATCGCAGCGTTGGTTCGAGCGGTCCCCGGAGGAATCACCCGCCGAACGCGCGGCCATGCGATGTCTGGCGGAATTGCCCGTGGCGCAGCGCGAGGTCATTGTCCTGAAGATCTGGCAAGCATGCACGTTTGAAGAAATCGGCGATTTGCTCGACGTATCGCCAAACACGGCAGCAGGCCGGTACCGTTATGGAATGGAAAAGCTCCGGCACTGCCTGCGAGGACAAAATTATGAACGAGATGAACAAATTAGAGGAGCAGTTGCGTTCTTGGACGCCACGCCGCCTGTCCCCAAAACTTAAACCCGCCGGGCGGAATTTTGATCCCGCAGCCACCGCAAGATTGCGGCGAGAACACGCCACCGCGGACCAGCGTCCAACATTTTGCTGGGCGGATTGGCCGGGGCTCACTTGGTCCACCCTGATGCGCGTCGGGGTTCCCGCGCTGGCCTGTCTGTTATTGACCGCCGCCATCCTGATGCATCCCGGTCAGGGTTTAATCGTCTCGAACACTGAGGAGCCAGCAATGATCGCCCTGGCTTTGAGCAACCAGAATTTTGCGCCCTATCTGTCCGGCAGTTTTCAGCCGACCGCCAACCGGTTGGATACTTTTGGATGGACAAATGGCGGTAGTTCCCCTTCTAGTATGCGCTCTTTGACGCCGCCCACGACGATTGATTTACAATGAGCATGGACAAAAAAAAGACTACCCCAATCAACCGCGTAGAACCGGTTCCGCAGCGCACTGGCAGGCCAGGGAGTTCTGT
>JANYBF010000540.1 GCA_025360895.1 Verrucomicrobiota bacterium | reverse complement strand
AGCGGCTTGCACGCTCTCAGGGTGAAAGATCAGGCGGCGGCCACCTTTGATGCGGATGCACGGGATGATTCTCCGCTTGATAAGTTCGCGCGTCGTGCGCTCGCCCAGCGGAACGAAGTCGAGCAGTCCCCGGAAATCGAGGAAGCCCGAGGGCAACGGCTTCGGATTCGTTTTCTGTGCAACCTGCGTTTCCGTAGGTTTCAACAGGATGCTATTGGTAGCAGGCATACTTTACAAATAGCGCGGAAGTCATTTCAAAAACCTGCGGTGAAATCAGAACGCAGTCGCCCAATGAAAAACGGGTTGAAACTCGCGTTCCAACCCGTCAGTTTTTTGATTTCACCCGTCTGTGCGGTGAAATGAAATCAGCCTCTTCGCCGCCGCCCATCTTCGGTTAACCTTCGCCACAACCACAGCTTGTTCTGGTGTCCGAGAAATTTTAGGAACTCCGTGCTACTGTTTTTCGCCCATTCTTTCATCTTTTCTATGGCAGCATCCACGCCGCCGCGCTTGATTCCCTTCTCTCTCCAGTCGCGGTTCAGATATTTGCGCGCATGGCTGACCGCTCCCGTCATCTCGCGTTCGTATCCTTTCCATTTTGCCCGCGATCTTGGTCCTGGCTGGTGCGCCTTGCGGTCCTTTACGCGCTTGCGGTCCGCAATGTACGCCATGGTAGATCGAATCTCGCCAAGCTCTGCATTGCCGGCCGCCGTCGCGTCGTTCTGTGGGCGCGCTACCTTTTCCATGCTTTGGAGGTAGATGCGGCGTGGTGGCGTCTCTCTGTCGTAAATCATCTCGTATTTCAACCCGCCCACAATTTCCAGTGCGTCATCCAGGCTTGTGCCTTGGCACTCTCCTATTCCAATGGCCAGCACGGCTTTCGCGGAACTATCCAAGGTCACGCGCCGGATTTCACGCGGCAGCCAAGGCGGAAACGGCAGAGGCGGTCTGTACAGCGGACGCGCGCCCTGGGGTCGGGGAACTCGTTCAATGTTCCGGCCATTCTCGTCGCAAACGGTGGACAGCCAGAAATCTTTGTGCGGTGTTTTGATGCCGTGCATTTCTCCTTCCCCTCTACTAATCGGTTCACAGTTCTGGTAGTCATCGCCGCAGATTCGCACGGTGTGAGATGCCTGGCTGGAAGTCGAGTTGAGACCATTCTTGGCAGTCGCAGGTGACGTGACAGGTGACAGTATTTGGTTCATGCTTGGTTCTATTGAGTTTCCTTCGCTTCAACAGCCGATTGTCCATCGCGTTCAAACGTTTGGACTGCTCATAGCGGCTTCCTTTTTCGCCTGCCTGGCGGCTTGCATTGCGCTTTGGCTGCCCAAAGGGCGTGCGGGTGCAAGGCTTCCTTGTCGGCGTAGCTGAGTTGAGCGTTCCTAAGCGGTTCGAGCTTGTCCCAATTCGCGGTGGAGAAGCGCAGCAGATCAGTGAGCACACATTGCACGGCGGGCAACTGCGGCTTGTAGTATTTGACCAGGATGTTTTGCGCCACTGCGACCATGGCCGCTTCCGATGTTCTCCCATCGCAACGCGCGGCTTCCGAGTCCATCGGTCCGGGAATCTTTTTTGCCAATCGTTGCCGCGTTTCGTCCTTTGTTTCGTGCCGTAGTTCAACCGCCAGTTGCGCGGGCATTTCCCCTCTGCGGATGATGGCCGAACAGACCGCAACGATTATCCAGCGCAGGACAAAACTACGGTTGGAACTATCTGGCTCGTCGCCGCCACCGCGCATCCGGCAAGCAATACGAACCGCATTGTCGAGAAGCTGCGCGTCGTAACCATCGAGCGTAATCGAGAACTTCGTTTTCAAGCGGCAACTCCTTTCTGTGTCAGCGGCATGATGTTGGTTGCGGACTTGGCCGGTTTGACCGCGAACCACGCTTCCGCCTCTTTCTTCGTAGCCAGTCCCTTGTAATGCCCGTGTATCATCGAAGGTGAGTTGCCGGCTTGTTGCGCTGTCCCGATCTCGCCGTGGAGGACGTAAGCGTAAGAGCAAAAGCTATGGCGCAAGCCATTCGCCTTGCGAATCACCTCCGCCGCAGCCCACAGGTCGCGCGACGTTTTGACGAAAACGCTTTCGGTGTTCGTCCACAGCAGGCCGGTTTTGAATTGGCGGAACGGTTGCAGCCAGGCGGCCAGTGCCGGGCGGATTTCCACCAAGCGCCGTTGCCGCGTCTTGGCCTTGCCCGCCGTGATTTCGACGTGGCCTTTGACGCGCCACACATCCGCCCAATCCAGCCGGAGCAATTCCTGCGTGCGTAATCCAGCCAACCCGCCCAACGCGATGATGGCCTGCATCGAGCCGTCGGCCCTTTCCAGGAGCGCGCGGAATTCATTGGCCGTGTAGCAATGGACTTCTGTCGTATTGGCGTGTTCGCGGCGGAGTGCGTCGGCTTCGAGCAGCCGGTGGCCAACTGGCAGGTAATCTTTGCGGGCAGCCCACTCAAGGAACTGGCGGACCGCCGCGCGATGATGGTTGCGGCTCTTGGCTGAAAACTCGGCCACAGCTTTCGCGGACATGAAGGTGTCAAGGTCGTGTTTGCCCAGATCACAAACGGCGTAGCCTGAAAACGAGCCGGCGAACCGGCGAAGCTGTATCGCCCGGTTGTAGTGATATTTCGGGGACAGTTGCGCCCGCTGGCCGTTGCTGGCGTGCGTGCGGCTTTCATTGGCAGTTGTGAATTCCTCAACGGCCACCGCCAACTCCTGCCGTTTCACCGTCCCCATCGTCTTGGCGAATCCTTCGACCGCTTCCGTCATCGTACGCCCGTGTAGCTTGATCGCCGCCACGCAATACTCTGATACGGCTGCCAGCAACGAAACCCGTTTGCCGGTGGACTCATGGAAGGTGTTGAGCCGTTCAATCGAGGCGAGGGCGTCGCTGGCCTGTCCAGGCGTCAGCATGATGGCTTGTGACTGCTTGGCCAGTTCCTTGACCAGGGCTTCGGCGTATTCCCTAGCTCCGCCAGCGCCGGCGTAAGTCGGAAAGGACTTCATCTGCCGCTTGCCCGCCGCATACCACGTCACGCGGTAGGAATCCCGTCCGCTACAAGGCCGGTAAACCTTGGCGAGGACCTTGTTGCGGTGTTTGACCTTCTTCGGCCACTTCATTTCTGCGTCGCTGATTTCGGGCGTTTCCTGTGTCGGAACTGTGTCAGGAACCAATAAACCACCAACTTCATTAGGAAAAATGGTGGGCGCTGCAGGATTCGAACCTGCGACCTACTCGGTGTAAACGAGTCGCTCTAACCAACTGAGCTAAGCGCCCGACCCGGGACAGAAGACTAGCAGAGGTTGCGGGTTCGACAACGGTGAACATTCAAGCCGTCGAAGATTCACTTTCCGACCTGGGTTAATTCTACGACCACGCCTTCGGTGGCCGCATCCACTTGCAAGTTGGATTTTTGGTCGGTCACGAGTTTGCGTGCGTGGGTCAGCATGTCGTCAATTTTGGCGTCGTCATGGTCGGGATCGTGATGAAAGAGGAAAAGCTTCTTCACTCCCGCCTTCATGGCAACCGCCACGACGTCATCCACGCAGCCGTGACCCCAGCCGATGTGATTCTCGTGCTCCGCGCGGTCATATTGTGCGTCGAGGATCAGGACGTCCGCGCCCCGGATGAATTCCAGCATTTTTTCCTCCTGTCCGCGCGCATAATCAAGTGACGCATCTTTGCGCGTGGGCCGCACCTGGCCGTTGGGCTCATACCGGCAGTGAGGTTCGTTATCGGGAAAAAACGCCACGGACCCGTCGTCGGTGAACAAGCGGTAACCGACGCAAATACCCGGATGATTGGCGAACCACGCGCGGACGCGCACGGCACCGACTTGGAACTCCAGGTCCTTGAGTTCTTCGACTTCGATGTTGCCGGGCAACTCGCCGAAAGGCACCGGGAAGTACGGGCTTTCCATCTGGCCGGTCAGCACGTTGACGAGGCCACGGCGCGCGCCCTCAAAACCGAGGATGCGCAGCCGGCAATGCGGCAAGTAGATGGGCGAAAAAAAGGGCAACCCTTGGATGTGATCCCAGTGGGTGTGCGTCAGCAGTAAAGTGAGATTGAGCGGTTGATCCTGGAACTCGGTCATCAACTCACGTCCGAACGGACGCAGGCCGGTGCCCGCATCAAGAATGATGATCTCGCCGTGGGCCCGCACCGAAACGCAAGCGGTGTTGCCGCCGTATCGGACTGTGTCCGGACCGGGCGAAGGGATGGAGCCCCGCACGCCCCAGAATTTCAGCCGCGCCGGTTCGGGTGAGGCGGGGGACGCCGTCAAGGCCGGGGGCGCCCCGGCCTTGGCCTCGTCGCATAAGCGCGCGATCATGGCCAGCAGATCGTAGGGTTTGATGGGCTTGGTCAGGTATTCGTCCGCACCTGCCTCCCGCGCCGCGAGTCGGTCGGAGTCGTAATCCCGACCGGAGGTAACAATGATCCTAGTGTGGCGCAGGGTGAAGTCACTGCGGATATTCCGGCAGACAAGAAAACCGTTACTTCGCGGCATTAGCAGGTCGCACAGCACCACTTCGGGGCGTTGGAGCCGCACCGCCTCGAGTCCGGCTTCGCCATCGTCGGCCTCCAACACCTCCCAGCCTTCCATCTGTAAAATCTCCCCCATCAGCCGGCGGTAATCGGCATCGTCGTCAATGATCAGGACCTTTTTCGGTGCGGGCATGCTTTGGCTTACGTCCGGGCCACACTACGACAGGTTGCCACCAATGGGAAACGAAAAAGGAGTCTCCGCAACTGCGGCTGTCAACTGCGGCTTGCCCCGCAGGCGTTAACCGGGCAGATTCGCCCGAGCCAAATCCAACCGCAGCATGCCAACCACTCACCTGCCACCGACCATTATCTTGGTTCCGAACCTCTCGAACCGTGAATTCCTGGACCGGTATGCCCGGCCCGGTTGCGTGGGGCTTTCTGGCGGGGTGACCCTCGTGGATCGGGCAATCTGCCGGGCCGAGCGGCACTTGGATGAGCAGGGCCGTTGGAGCGAATGGTCGCACGCGTTCGTTTTTCAGGGCCGGCGTGCCGACGGGCATCATTGGGTGATCGAGTCTGATTTGCAGATTCAGCGTAAACACATCCAACTCGGGGTTCAGGAGAATCGCGTCACGAAATACCACGATGAGAAACTCTACACCACGCTCGCGGTGCTGGATTTCGGACTGACCGAAGCCCAGGCGGGCATCGTCTTGCGCGCAGGTTTGGACCTAGTGGCCAACCGGACCCGCTACTCTTTGCGTGAACTCTTGGGCACCCTGCTCGCGCTGCGGCGACCGGTGCTCCGCGGGGAGGAAAATTTGTTGGCCCGGGAAAGCTCGGTGTTTTGTTCCGCGTTGGTGCAATATCTTTTTCGCAAGACCGGCCTGGACCTTACGCCGGGCGTGACGGACAAACATACCACGCCGGAAGATCTCGCCCGGACGCCCGTGCCGCACCTGACCTATCAGCTCCAGCGGGAATGGGGTGCGCGGGTGAAGACCGGTGCCGAACGCGCGGCGAAGATCAAAGCGCGGTTGCAAAAGGTGAAAAAACGGATAGTCGGGCGCTGAGGGGTTACGGAGCGTCGGGGGGCGCAGTGCCAGCCGCAGGTTCCTGCGTGGCGTAATACACCCCCAGATTATGTTGGGCGGTTTTGTCGCCCTGCCGGGCGGCCCGGATGAACCAGCGCACGGCTTCGGGTAAGTTCTGCGCCACTCCGCGCCCGGTCTGGTAACACAAGCCGAGATTGCACTGGGCTGGGCCGACCTCCTGCGCCGCCGCTGCCGTGTACCACTTCACCGCTTCTTCAAAATTCTGCGGCACGACATGACCCTGCTCATAGAATACGCCGAGGTTGAATTGCGCCTGCGGTTCCCCGCGTTCAGCGGCGGCATGATACCACTTCACGGCCTCGGCGTAATTCTGCGGCACGCCCTGACCGGTTTCATAGAGCATTCCGAGATTGAACTGGGCCGCCGGATCGCCCTGTTCCGCGCCTTCGCGAAACCAGCGGGCCGCCTCCCCGTATTCCTGCGGCACCCCCTGGCCCATGAGAAAACAAAAACCGAGATAACACTGCGCGACCGGATCGTTCTGGTCGGCCGCTTTGCGAAACCATTTTACCGCTTGCGGATAATCCTGCGGTACGCCCTGGCCGTTCTGAAGGGAGACCCCGAGATAACTTTGCGCCTGCGCATCGCCTTCCTCGGCGGCTTTGCGCATCTCATCGAAGGACGCCCACGATTTACGATTGTTGGCCATGTCGGTTATCGTGGTGGAAGCGGTCACTGACTACCGGGGTGACTTCTGCCCTTGCCACGCGGGGCCGAGAGTAGTTTTCACCGGCGTAATTACAAGCCGCTAATTGGCGGGCGTCAAACGCCGATGTCTTCATTCCACCATTCCGGCCGCGCCGTGATGAAAGCCCGCATGAGTTGAATGCACGTTGGGTCTTGCAGCACTTCCACTGTCACGCCCTGCGACCGGACGTACGCCTCCGGCCCTTGAAATGTGACATTCTCGCCCACGACGATGCGCGGGATTTTGTAGAGCAACGCCGCCCCGCTACACATCGGGCAGGGCGAAAGTGTCGAATACAGCACGCACCGTTGATAGATCGCCGCTGTTTGCCGTCCGGTGTTTTCCAGACAATTCAATTCCGCGTGATGAATTACGCTGCCGCGTTGCACGCGCTGGTTATGCCCGCGCCCGATGATTTTGCCGTCCAGCACCAGCACCGAACCAATGGGAATGCCGCCCGCGGCCAGTCCCTTTTTTGCTTCGTCAATCGCCGCTTGCAGAAACGAATCCATAATCGAGTGGTTTGGGTTGCGCGGTTTTAGCGATTCGCGGCGACTTTCATGGATTGGTTGCGGTATGTTTCAGGATGAACTCAACGATCGGCGTTGGGTCGGTCAGGCCGTGGGGATGATGTCCGATGCCCGGTTTGGCAATGAGCGTAATGCTGCCGCCAAGCTGGCGGTAACGCTCGGCCAGCACGCCGGTGTTTTCGTCCCAAGGCACGACATCGTCCGCGTCACCGTAAACATGCAGCAATGGCAAATGCGCATTGGCCAGTGGCCTTAAGTTATCAATTGGATTCTTCTCGTAAGCAATGGCTTCGGCGTCGGATTTGAAATTGTACGCTTTGAGGAGGTTTTGCCATTCAGGAGCGCTGCCGTTACCCTTGCCCAAGCCTTTGAGTTTGCCGCCAGGCCAGCTCTTGAAGTCGCAGACGGCGGCGTCCGCGTAAAGGCAGGCCACCTTGTCGGGATTGGCCGCTGCCCAGTTGTAACAGTAAAGGCCACCCCGACTCAAACCGATGAGCGCAACCTTCTTCGCGAAACCGTATTGCCCGGTCAACTCCTGATAGAAACCGTTCCATTGCGTAACGGCTTCGGGACTGCCGAACAAATTGGGCACGCCGAGGTAAGCCAGGTGAAATCCTTTACCGAGCAGCGCGATGTCGGCGTTGGGAAAGGCCCCGAAAAATTCACCCCGCCACGCCCAAGGCTTGCCAGGTAAAGCCTGTTTTGGCGCGACAATAATGGCGGGCTGGCCGCCAACCTCAAAATCGTAACGATCAAATCCTTCCCACTGCGAATGTTTGCCGGGAAAGGGCGCGGCCAGTTGACGGATTTCCTTTTCAATGGCGGCCGCTTTGGCGGTGGCCTCCGCCAGCGGCAGGCCTTTGTCCATTCCCGGTCGTTGATGACCCACGTCGGCGAGCCAGGCATTTCGCAGGACTCGCTGTTGGTGCTGGATCAGCACCAGCAGTTGCGGCCCGGGTGGGTAACCCGCCAGCATCGCCGCCGGGTTGTCAATGTTCGCCACGTCCTTCGCGCCCAGGTGCAACAACATTTGTTTCGCGATGATCCAGTGGCCGGTTACGTTGCAATGCACACCGTCGCCGGCGAGGAAAAAAGCCGGGTCTTGCTGGCGCCGTTCGGCGAGATAACGGTTCATCGGGCCGTGTAAATCCACCACGTCCCAGCCCGCCGCCCGTTGCGCCAGGAGCCAATCTGAGTAGCGGTCGAGCGCGTTGCCGTAGCCAGGATGCCCGCCTTTCACCTCGTCAAACGTCGGGGGCGTGACATGAATGATTTTCGCC
Source organism: Verrucomicrobiota bacterium (assembly GCA_025360895.1). Classification (GTDB taxonomy): domain Bacteria; phylum Verrucomicrobiota; class Verrucomicrobiia; order Limisphaerales; family JADLHS01; genus JADLHS01. The sequence goes on along the minus strand of JANYBF010000540.1, from coordinate 4,223 downwards.
CCCGCCGCCGTGACCCGTTCATGCAGCCGTTGAATACCGTCTTGAAACTTCTGAAACCGTTCCTCACTGAATGGCAGATAAATACCGTCGTTCATTCCGTAACAGGCAACGACGAGGTCGGGCTTCGTCTTTTCCAAAACCCGGCCCAGGCGCTCGTGCAAATCAGGTCGGGGAAATTGTCCCCCGGCATGACCCTCCTCGGTAAGGCCGGAGACCGTCTCGCTTGGCAGGCCAAGGTTGATGAATTCCAGGTTCCGGTTTGGAAAGCGGCTGAAGTAATACGCCTCGACCGATTCAACGTACAAGCCCGCATAGGTGATGCTGTCACCGAGAAAGACGATGCGCTGGATATTATCCAGCTTTGACAGGGCATCCGCCGGCTCCGCCGCCGCAAGGGCCAGCGGGAGGAAGCTGACGAACAATGCCAGCAGAGGGTGAGGAAGGGCGGGGCGCATTTTCATGTTCTTGTTGTTAATGGGGACAGCTTCGCCGCGCCGACACTTGAGCTGCCTCGGGCTGAGGGAGCGGCGGCCCGAACCAGCCCGGCTTTGAAATGGAGTTTCATTCGTGGAAACCAGTTTTGGCATCATTGCTGGATCTGCTTCATTGTGCAAGCGCGCGACTCCCCGGTTGACCTTCACTTTGAGTCTCAATCCGGTGGGCTTTTCAAATCCGTGCTTTCCATCCAGTGCGGTTTCCTGTTACCAATCGCCTTCAACAAACCATGAAAATTCTCCAATCCATCTTATTATTGGCAATGGGGGGCGGTCTCGTCTCCCGCTCACCGGCTCAAACCATCAACCATACCTCCGCCGTGATCGCGCCCGGGGCAAAACTGGAAAAGCTCGCGGGTGATTTCCAATTCACCGAAGGTCCGACTTGCGACAAAGACGGGAGCATTTTTTTCACCGACCAGCCAAACAACCGCATCCTGAAATGGAGCGTGGACGGCAAGCTCTCCACCTTCCTGGAGCCCGCCGGGCGCGCTAACGGAATGTTCTTCGATGCGCTTGGGAATCTCATCGCCTGCGCGGATGAAAAAGCGGAATTGTGGTCCATTGCTCCCGACGGAAAGCACACCGTGCTGGCGCACGAATACGAAGGTAAAATCATCAACTCCTCCAACGACGTCTGGGTGCGGCCCGATCAGGCGCTATATTTCACCGATCCCTTTTACAAGCGCGAATGGTGGGACTATGACAAGCCGCCGCAGGGAACCGAACAGGTTTATTTTCTGAGCGCCGACCGCAAGACGCTCAAGCGCGTGACGACCGATCTCTCGCAACCCAACGGCATCATCGGCGCTCCGGACGGGAAAACACTCTTTGTCTCCGACATCCGCGCGGGCAAGACCTACGCCTACGACATCCAATCCGACGGCACGCTGACTAACAAACGCCTGCGCTGCGAACTTGGCTCGGACGGCATGACCCTCGACACCGAGGGCAACCTGTACCTCACCGGCAAAGGCGTGACGGTGTTCGACAAGACTGGAAAGAAGATTGAACACATTGACGTGCCGGAAAGCTGGACGGCGAACGTCAGCTTCGGTGGCAAAGATCACAAAACGCTGTTCATCACCGCGAGCAAAGGGCTCTACTCAATCCAAACAAAGTATCGTGGTGCAAATGCGGCGAAGTAACGAGCGAATGGCCACCACTCATCAAGATGGATGAAAGCGTGAAGGCGAAGGTGGGAAAGCATTTTGGAGAAATCGCATGAACCCGCGACGTTGGCCGCGATCAACCCCAAGCCCGCGTGGCATCGGCCAATCCCAAAGGGATTGCGTCCTCCAGCCCAAGGTTGCGAGGCACGAGCTACCTTGGGTCACGGTTCACAAATGGAAACCAACCCCAACGGGGTTGTGACCAAAATCGTTCGATTGGCGTCGCGACGAATTTGCCGCAACCGCGTTGCGGTTGTTACCGTTTTGCCACGTTCACCCAAGGTAGGCGCGGGCGCGCCAACCTCGGGCTTTGGGCCGCAGCCCCGTCGGGGCTGTCGAAATGGAATTCAAGCCCTGAAAGGGCGACAGAGGTTTCTGCCTCGGAAATCGCAAGAAGCTAAACAATCCCGTCCGCCGACCTGCCGGACAATTTCCTGATTTCCTTTGCGAGTTGGTCAGCCTGCTTCTCTAACTCTGCATTTTCGATTTCAAGCTGCTTCGCTCGTTCAGCCGCAAGTTCATCAAGCACGCCCGACTTCTGCTCGCTCAACTCGCAAAACTCGTAGTCAGGACTTTCGCGCAACTGTTCCAACGATTGAGTGATGGTAGCGATTTCCACTTGCAAAGTTTCATGCAGCCGACGCAATTGAGCGAGCTCTGCTAGATCGCTGAAATCCAGATTCCCCCAGCCTTGATGCAGGATGAAGCCTTGCGGGTCTTCCGCAATTTCGCGCAGCTTCTCGATGTCCCCGTTGTCCTTCGCCTGATTGATGGCGGCGGTCAGCTTGTGATAGGTTTCTAACTTGTCCGGCTCGTTGGCGAAGCGGTCGGGATGATACAGCTTGACCAGCTTTTTCCAAAGTCGTGACAACTCCGCTTCTTCATCGCCGGTCAATTGCTTCCTCTTGTCCGCCGCCGCTGCAAGTTCTTCGTAATCCCTGTCCGTTTGCCTTTTTGCTTTCTCATAGTTCTTCTCGGCCTGTTTCACTTCTTCCGCATCGCCACGCGTGAGTGAATCCAAAAACTTCTGCCGATAATCAACCACGAGCCGCAGCCGGTCGCGCTTTTGAAAATGCTCGCGCAAATGACGGAACAACGCCGCTTGCACCACGTCAACGCGCGATTTCTCCTTGGTGTATTCAACTTCTAATTCTGCCAGACGCGAACGCGCGTCCGCCACGAGTTGATGCAACTGCTCCAACTCTGGATTGACGTAGATGATCGGGCTTGCGGCTTTCATTTACGCTTGTTTCCTTCTGCTTCATTCAAAAGCCGCTGAATGTCATTTTTTGACAGGCCTTCGCCCTTGCTTTTGATATAAACACCGTGCGAATTACCAGTGGCGACACCTTGGGCTGAGACATGAAGGATTCCGTTGGCATCAACATCGAATGTCACTTCCACCTGTGGATCACCGCTTGACGCTGGCAGCACATCGTTAATTACAAACTCGCCAACGAGATTGTTTTTGGCAGCCACAGAATTTTCACCTTGAACGACTTTGATTCCAACATTCGATTCGTTGCCGCGATTCGGCAGCATCAGTGATGTTCGCGCGGGGATTATTGTGTCGCGCTTAAATATCACAATCACTCGCCCATCATCACCTTCGATGCCTAAAGTTAGCGGAGTTTCACTTTGCGGTCTGGCAATCTATCGGACATGAATTTGACGCCGCAGACACCGAAATGCCCCTCCGGGTGGGCAACCATCCGCCAGCAGATGGCCGGCTGGTCGAAGCCCGCACTCATGGCGTTGCTGAAAGACCTGCATGACGCCTCGCCAGCGAACCGGGATTTTCTGCGAGCGCGGTTTGATGCGGAGAACGCAGGCGGTGAAGCGCTCGAAAAATATCGGCGCAAGATCGTGGAGCAGTTCTTTCCCCAGCGCGGTTTTGGCAAACTGAAGCTGGCGGAGGCGCACAAGGCGATCCGGGATTATCGCAAGGCCACCGGCAATGTCGCCGGCACGGCGGACCTGTTGCTGACCTATGTGGAGAATGGCACGGAGTTCACACAACAGTTCGGCGACATCAATGAGGCGTATTACAACAGCTTGGAATCGGCGTTGAACGAACTGGCGACACATCTGCGCCGGGAGAGCCGGGAATTGTATTCGCAGTTCCGCGATCGGCTGGCGCGTGTCGAGCAACTGGCCAATCACATTGGCTGGGGCTACGGCGATTGCGTTCGCGAACAAGTAGCAATGTTGGAAGATGAGTTGGCCGAGCCTTGAAACATTCCGTTTTCGTGAGCATCAAGAAGACCTACCCGATGCAGGCCGGCAAAAGTCCTTGCGGACGGCCACCGAGCACGGCCTCTGGGGCATGGGGCAGATGATGTTCACCAAATACCTCGTGGTGGTGGACGCCGATGTGTACGTGCATAACACCGGCGAAGTGCTGTTCCATCTCACCGCCAACACCGATCCGCAACGCGACAGCTTCGACAATCTCTATGGCTGCCGTGAATCGCTGGTGGACGGTATCCGCCGCGGCACCGATGTGATGATGGCCGGCAAGGTCGCCATGGTCGCGGGCTTCGGCGATGTCGGCAAA
>JANYBF010000503.1 GCA_025360895.1 Verrucomicrobiota bacterium | reverse complement strand
GGCCGCGCAAAACAAAATCGCGCAGGCGTTCAATCCATTGCTGAAACGATGGGGATCATTCGGGCGGTTCGTTTCAATCAGCCGCCGCGCGTATTGACCCAGGCGATTTGACGCTTTTTGGAGGCGCAGGAGCTTCCCGAGCAGGTTTCCCAGCACCAGAGCCAGGAAAGCGATGGCCAGTTGCTTGGCCGTGTTGCCAAAGGTGCCGCCAATGCTAACCCAGGTGAGCCGCAGCCCGAAGATCAGAGTCATCGCCCCGAGCATCAATTTGAAGAAGTTCTGGGTCTGGGCGGACAGCGGCGTGGTGCGCGCCAGGCCGATGACCCCGCCGATGATGATGCCCGCCGCGTTCAGAATTGCTCCCGTCACGGGCAAGAATGAACCACGCCCGCTGCCGGGAGAGAAGTGCAAAGTTGAAGCGGACTGGACAAATATCACGATCGCCGGAGGGAGCGACCCGCCCCCAGTTCCGTTGGAACGTTGAGCATCGGAGTCCGGTCGCCCGGCGGTCGGGCTGGTTCCGAATCAAAACGGCTCGACAGCAAACGCCTTCGCGCCCAAAGTAGAAACGCGATGGCCGAAGTGAAACATCTGACGCTGGCAGAAATGGAAGCCGGGCTGGCGACGATCCGCCAGTCCCCAAAGACGTCGGCGTGCTGAAGTTGATCGTCTGCCGACCGGAGCCGGAGGAGCGTGAAGTTCTGACCGAAGGCCGACTTGATCTGGCCGGCGGTCTGGTGGGCGACAACTGGAAAGCCCGGGGAAGTCGCGGCACCCCGGATGGCTCCGCGAATCCGGAGATGCAACTGAACGTGATGAACGCCCGCGTCATCGAATTGTTGGCGCACGACAAGGAGCGTTGGGCATTAGCCGGTGATCAATTGTTCGTGGACTTGGATTTGAGCGAGAGCAATGTCCCGCCCGGCACCCGCCTCGCCATCGGTGAAGCCGTGATCGAAGTCACCGCGCCGCCGCATCTCGGCTGTAAGAAGTTCTCCGCCCGCTTCGGTCCAGACGCGGTGAAGTTCGTCAACTCGGAGGAAGGCAAAGCGCTTCACTTGCGCGGCGTGAATGCGAAGGTGATACAGCCGGGCGTGGTGCGGCGCTATGATCCGGTGAGGAAATGTCTGAATTGAGCAGTTTGGGACGCGGGTGGAACGCGTCCCTACCATCATGCTCCCGCCTGCTTCTTCACATCCTTCAACTGCTGGAACTCTGGCTTGGCTGAATAGTATTTGTCCAGCGGATAGCAGCCGGAGATCATTCCGCTGCGCGGCGCCGTGGTGCAATCGCTGAACGTGCGGCAGATTTGTTTTGTCGTCAGCGTGCCTTTCGAGGTCGCATCGGCAAGCATGTCCGGGTAGCTCAGCACCATGCGGCCCAATCCCACCATGTCCGTCCAGCCGTGGCGCACGATGTATTGGGCGACGTGCGGCAGGTATTCCTGCAAATAACTATAGGCCGTGCCGATCATGATTGGTAGCCGCCGAGGTAACGAGGTGGATTTTCCCGAATCCGCCGAATCCGCCTCCTCACGTCGGCGGCTACAATGCTCCTTAATCAGTCGTACGACGTTGATTTGTCGCGCGACATCAATGAGCGGATCGTGCGGCGGCTGGTAGCCGTCGCTCGGTGGATATGCTGCAGGACGTTGGATGTGCGGATTGTAGTACGGGGAACCGGCGCTCAAATTCAAAATCTTCACCCCCAGTTGCGCGCAGAGTTCGACGAATTGAAACGTCTCGGTCAGGTCGTACTCCACCGGATGGTTAGCGTTCACGCCAAAGCCGTAATGATACGGCAGGCAATGCGAGAAATCCTCCGGAATGCCCGGCCCGAGCTTGCCCGGTTGCGACCGCGCAGGATCCGGTTTGAAGGGCACGAAGTCGAACGCGCTCAGGCGCACGCCAATTTCAATCTGGTTTCCGGTTGCCCGAATACCCGCGATGATGTCGCGCAGAATCCGGGTGCGATTCTCGAAACTACCGCCGAACTTGCCGGACCGCGTGTGCGCGCCGAGGAATTCGTGCAGCAGGTAGCCGTGGCAATGCTTGATGTCCACGAAGTCCGCGCCCACGTCCCACGCGATCTTCGCCGCGCGGATGTAGCATTGGATTAACTCTTCGATCTCCGCGTCGGTGAACACCTGTGCGTCACTTGTCACATTGAACTTTCGGTCGAGGATCGGATGCCGGAACGCCACGTGCGGCTCCAGGCGCTGCTTGTCATTCGGCTTGCAGAAACGTCCCGAGTGCGTGAGTTGAAAGCCGATGACCAGATCGTCCGTCTTGCCATAACGCTCTTGGTGCGCCTTCACCAGCGTCGCGCACAGCGACGCGATGCCCGCCTTGTTCTCTTCCACGATGATGATCTGGTTCGGATTCGCGCGACCATCGGGACGCACCGCCATGGCTTCGCCGCCGTAAATCAGCTTCGCCCCGCTCTCACCGAAGCGCTGCCAGCGCCGGAGCATGTCATCCGTGACCCCGCCAGTCGTTGTGCCATCCCAGCCTTCCATCGGCTGGATGGCCCAGCGATTGCCGACACGCTTGCCGTTGATGAGAATGCCGTCAATTGGCTGCGCTAGCGGCGAACCTGGACCCGTGGCAATGCTATCCTCACAGGGCAAATCCAAACCAAGCGACGCAACGTGTTTGCGAAAATCACCTGCTGTCTTGAGCGAGGGGATACGGACAAACTTGAAAGGTTCGGACATGGTTCAACGGTAGGAGACGAGGTAACGAGTCTCCAACTTTGTTTTAAGAATGAAACTCCTCACGTCGTTTCCTACAACTTGGTCAGAACCCCGCCGAAGAACGTCGGATAAACCTCGCCGCGGGCTTCGCGGAGAATTAAAAGCGCAAGTTCGCGCAGATGATAATCGCCCCACATGGAACTTTCTCCGTTTGGTACACTTTGACCGGGCGCGATGTAATCCCAGCCGTTCGGCTGATGATACACCGCGTGCAGCAACAAACCTTGATGCTTGGAGTCGGTGGAGAGATACGGCTCGCTGAACACCGTGCGCGCGACCGACAAACCCGCTTGACGATATTTAGCTGCCGCTTTCTTGTCACCGCTTGCGTTAAGATAGTTTCCCAGTCGAATCAATCCTTGCGCCGCGATTGCCGCCGCCGAACTATCCACCGGCTCAAATTTGTTGAAAGGGTCGGCCGGTTTGTGCAAATAGTTTGCGGGCAAGCGATACAGATTCGGCGCGCCGGTGTCCCACATCGGCACGCCGTCGGCACAGGAGTTGTTCAGATAAAAATCTGCGGTAGCGATGGCAGCCTTCTCAAATATCGTGGCCGCCGACGTGAAGAGGCGGACGGTTTCGCTACAACTCCCTGAATCCGCCCCCTTACGTCGGCGGCTACCAAATGCGCTGCAGAACTCCAGTTGCTCGGCGAATCCACAAATCGTCCACGTCAGTCCGCGCGCCCAAGTGCTGAACGGCGAATAACCCTGCTGCGAGTTCGGGCAACGAAACACGCCGCTCGCCGTGTTGAAGATCGCCTCGTGAGCCGTACGACCCCGAACATCATACGCGTCGCGCCCTGCTCCGTAGTAAATCGAATAACGCGCCGTATTCAACAAGTGTTCGACGAGCCTCTGCAACAGGGAAATCTTTGCGTCTTGCTCGCCCATGAGTACATGGCCGAGTTGATGCGCCAACGCGAGCGACCGACACGAGCGAACCGTGTCCACGAACAACGAATGCGGCCCGTTGAAGCTGTGAATGAATCCTGTGCCATCCGCAAGCTTCGTCCAGCGCGCTGCCTGCACTGCACCGCTGACCTTGAGCGCCAGCTCATAGAAATTCTTTTCGCCCTCATTGTGCGGAATCTTTCCTTCGCGCATCAGCCGCAAGAGATTGCCGTAGGTGGAGACGTTGTTGAATCCGTGGTCATGCACGCCGATGTGCGAGACGTGCGTGGTCATGTGTTTCACCGTTCCGCGCCGGCCAATTTCCAGGAAGCGCTCGTCGCCCATCGCGTCGAATTGCAGCAGCGCTGAACCGTATTGAAAACCCTGCGTCCATTCGGTCCAACCGCGCGAACTGTACTTGCCCTTCACGGTGAACACCGGCGTCCCTTGCGCCGGCTTCCAGGATTTTTCGATGCTCAGGATTTTCTGCGCCGAGAGTTCGAACATGCGTTTGATCTGCGGCACGATTTTCTTGGGCGTCAGTTTGGAATCAATTTTAATCGGCATGTTCTTTATTCGTAGCAGCCGACGTAAGGAGGCTCAAACTTCTTCTCCCGTCCCATTCAGAGACTTCTCACGTCGGCTCCTACAGTCTTCTCAAATGAAACCCGCCGTCCACGTTGATCACTTCGCCGGTGCTGAACGGAAACGCATCGCTCGCAATGGCAGCCACGGCACGACCGATGTCTTCCGGCGTGCCCCAGCGTTGAATAGGGGTCAACCCATCGGCAATGAGCTGGTCGTATTTCTCCTTCACCGCACCGGTCATGTCCGTCGCGATGATACCAGGGCGGATTTCATAGACGTTGATGCCATGCTCCGCAAGTCGCGCCGCGAATAACGGCGTCAACATTGAGAGCGCCGCTTTGCTCACGCAGTAGTCACCACGATTCGTCGAAGCCGCGTAAGCGGAGACCGAGGAGATGGTGACAATTTTTGGACTGTAGCCGCTGACGTGAGGAGGCGGATTTGTTGAAGCCGTCGAGTCCGCCTCCTCACATTGTGCAATCATCCACTTCGATGCGAGCTGAGTCAGGAAATAAGGGCCTTTGACGTTGATGGCGATCAGCCGGTCAAAGCTCGCCTCGCTCGCTTCGAGAATGTCCGCGCGGGTTTCCGGAGCGACCCCGGCGTTGTTGACGAGAAGGTCAAGCCGTCCGAACGTCGAACGCGTAAACTCAATCAGTCGTTGGCGGTCGGCGCTCTGGCTGATGTCGGCTTGGCATACTTCGGCACGAATTTTCTTTCCGCCCGCCGTTGCCGCCGCGGCACAATCATTGGCCGTCGGTTCTGCCGCCGTGGCATTACTGGCGTAGTTGATGACGAGGTCCTGGCCAAGTTGCGCCAACGCGAGCGCGATACCGCGGCCAATTCCGCGCGACCCGCCGGTGATCAAAGCAACTGGATTCACGCGCCGAAACTAGGGCTTTCCCAACGGAAGGAAAATGATTTTGTTTGCTTGATCCGGGGAGGCTTGGTGGACGCTCCGGCACGGTTAATCGTTAAATCGTGCGACATTGCTGTTGAGCCGGGCCTGTGCTTTGGCTAACTCTTTCCCCCACATGAGCGAGTTCATTGGCCGGCTTCATCCGCTATTGGTGCATTTGCCCATCGGCTTTCTGGTGTTGCTCGGAATGTTCGAGGTGCTGGCGCGGTGGCCCTGGGGGCAAAATCTGATGCCGGCCATTCGGGTGATTATCATCCTCACGCTGCCCGTGGCGTTGACCGGCATCGTCTGCGGTTGGCTGCTGGCGGATAGTGGCGATTACGATGGGCAGTTGCTCTTCTGGCATCGCTGGCTGGGGGTCGCCTTGGGGGTTGCTTGTTCGGGGCTGCTCGTTTTGCACTGGCGCGGGCAGTTGCGGAGCTACCGCTGGGCGCTCGGCGGAACTTTGGGACTATTGGTCGTGGTCAGCCACTTTGGCGGCTCACTCACGCACGGAAAAGATTTTCTTTCCTGGCCCAAACCGAAATTGCCAGCCAGCCAGTCCGGCCTTACCGGTGACTTGCGAGGACAGGTGTTTTACACGGTGGCAATCGAACCCATTTTCAAACAGTCATGCGTGAACTGCCATGGCTCGAATAAAGCCAAGGCCGGTCTGCGGCTCGACACGGCGGCGAATCTCTTGGCCGGTGGCGAGTCGGGATCGCCTATTGAACCGGCGGGTGCAACTCAGAGTCTTTTGGGCAAACGGCTGGCGCTTCCCCTGGAGGAGGAAGAACACATGCCGCCCGACGGCAAGCGGCAATTGACCAGCAGCGAACTGACACTCTTGAACTGGTGGCTCGACGCCGGCGCCCCAACTGATAAGACGGTTCAGGAGTTGAATCCGCCGACACAGGTATTAAAAATTCTTGGCGGGCCATCGAACGCACCTGCCGTCGAACCGACGAAACACCAGTGAACATTCCATTCGTGCCGTATCCAAGAGCGGTGCCCCCTTATGATCATGCTGCATAGCGAATTGCTTCCCGCCGCCGAACGCGGCTCCCGTAACTTGATGGTGATGTTGCACGGGTTGGGCGACAGCCTCGAAGGCTTTCGCTGGCTGCCCGAAGCGCTGCGCCTTCCGGGGCTGAATTATCTACTCGTCAATGCACCCGACGAATACTACGGCGGGTTTTCCTGGTACAACATTACGGGCGATCATGCCCCCGGCGTGCTGCGCAGTCGCAAGCTGCTGTTTGATTTGCTCGACGATCTGCGCTCACGCGGCTATCCGACGGAACAGACCACGCTCGGCGGGTTTTCGCAAGGTTGCCTGATGTCCATTGACGTCGCGGCCCATTACCCGCACCGGTTTGCGGGCGTGGTTGGCATCAGCGGCTATGTGTGGGCACCAGACAAAGTCGTGCAGGAACTTTCACCAGTAGCGCGCGAACAACGTTTGCTCGTCACGCACGGGACGTTTGATGCGGTGGTACCGCTCGAAAAGACACGGCCGCAGATCATGCAATTGCAGGCGGCCGGCCTCCACATCGAGTGGCGCGAGTTTGCCAAGCCGCACACCATTGCGGGCGAGGAGGAGTTGGGCGTGATCCGAAAATTTGTGTGCGCCGGTTACGCGGACGTTGTGGGGGCGTAACCGCCGCGCGTTTCCGGCGGGCGCGGGTAGATTCCTGTCCGGTCTACCGGAAGGCAAGGCGCGCGTGATGGCCATTGAATCCTACGTCAGCCACACTTCGTATCAGGCGCCCGAACTGGCGGCGCCGTTTGTAAACGAACGGAAAGGCGACCAACAGCGCTTCAGCACCGCGCAGAACCTCGCGTCCTATTTTTTAAGCAACGACCCGGTCGTGGCGGAGAAATGGATCGGTGGCTTGAACTTATCCGAGGACCAGAAGCGCCAGTTGCTGAAGCTGAAACCGCAGGCGGACTTCGGAATCATCCCACCGCCCCGAGGGTATTGATGGCATGGTGCAACCGACGCTCGATGGCTTTCTGCCGTTCGGGCGCGAGGATTTTCCCACCATCCACTTCACGAATGTAGAAGCTGTCAATGGCGGCCCCTTTCTCCGTGCAGATGCGCGCGGTGGAAATGTCCACCTCCAGATCGGTCAGCGTGCGCGCGATGGTGTACAGCAACCCGATACGATCTTCCGTTTCGATCTGGACGAACGTGCGCGTGTCAGAGGTGGCGTTGTCAAAAACGATTTGCGTCGGGATACGTTCCCCGAGGTAGGCCTGGTAGAGTGGATGGGAAATCCGCTGCCGCGCGATCAATGCCGTCAGATTTACCGTGTCGTCCACCAGCACCTGGGTCAACACGCGCTCAAACTGTTCGCGCTGTTCGCCGGTGGCCAGTTTGCCGGTGAACGCATCGGTCACGAAATACTTGTCGAGCGCCAGTCCGTCGCTGCGCGTAAAGATTTGGGCGCTGAGAATGTTCAACCCCACCGCACTCAACGCGCCCGCCATTTTGCTGAACAACCCGGCGCGATCCCAGGTACAGACCCGCACCACGCTGTAGCCGCGATCCGGTTCGTTGTGCAGGTTCGCCACGGGTGCGAGCGGCGACTCGTCTCCGATGATTTGCTGGCGCATGAAACGATGGGTGAGCAGGACATCGTCGTGGATCTCCCGCGCGGAGTGAATCTGGAAATAGCGTGGCGGCAAGGCGGCGAAGTGCCCCGTCAGTTCCTCGTCCGTGACGGCGGCCGGCAACAGGGCATGAACTTCCGCCAACAACAATTCGCGCTGCTTCTCCTCGGCCCGGACGAATTCCGTACCGCCGGTCAGCAGCGGCAGGGCGCGATGGTACAGTTGCCACAGGAGGGCATCCTTGAAACCGTTCCAAAGTTTGTCGCTCGTGGCCTGCGCGTCGGAAAACGTGAGCAACATCAATAAATCCATCGTTTCGGGCGTCTCGATCTGACGGGCAAAATTGCGGATGACCGAGGCATCGTCGAGATCATGATGCTGCGAGACTGCGGCCATGAGGAGATGATGGCCAATGAGCCGGGTCAGGGTGGCTAGGGCGGTGACTTCGAGCCCCAGCCGGCGCCCGACCCGTAGCGCCAGCTTCGCGCCGACCTCGGAATGTTTGCCGTGGCCGTCGGGCTTGCCGGTGTCGTGCAGCAACAACGCGAGGTAGATTACAAACGGGTGTTCGATTTCCTGGAAGAGCGCCGCGTAGCTTTGATAGGGCGCGGCCTTGGCCTCCCAGATGCGATCCAGTTGTTCCAGACACACCAGCGTGTGTTCGTCGGCGGCGTATTGATGGTAAAACTCGTGTTGCACGAGACACGTCAGTTTGCCGAACTCCGGGATGTATTTGCCGAGGAAATCCACCTCGTGCATCGCCCGTAGGATGGGCGAGACATTGCCGCGCTGATTGAGGATGGCGAGAAAAGTCTCGGCCACATGTTCATCGCGGAGGAATTCGCGATCCACGAGCGCGAGCTGCTGGCGGATCAGTTGGGCGAGGTCGGAATGCAAGCGCAGACCGCGTTGCTGGGCGTGGAGAAAAACGCGCATGAGCCGGCGCGGCTGGTCGCGAAAGACGCGGTTCGACGTGGCGTGGATTTCGCCGTTGATGAACTTAAACCCGTCCACAGGTTCGGCCGCCGCCTCGCGCATGCTCGGCAGCAACCGGCGCAACGACAGGCGGGGCAATGGCATTTTGATGAACGCCATGCGCTGCTCGAGGGTGCGGGTGATGATCAGCACGTTGCGCGCGTGCGTGTAAACGTCGCGCATGAATTTCTCGATGCGCTGGCTCGGGGAACGGTCGGCATAACCCAGCGCGGAGGCCACGGCGGGTTGGAGATTCTTGGTCAGCGCGTCCGAGGGCCGGGGAATCTGGTAATGTAGTTCCGTGCGCACGCGCAGGAGAAAATCATAGGCGGCTTCCAGTTGCTTCCGTTCGCGGGGCATGACGAGCTCGTGCTTCTGCAATTCCAGGAGCGAGCGGGTCCGGTACTTGAAGAACGCCATCCACAGAAGGTTTTGAAAATCGCGCAGGCCGCCGCAGCCGTTCTTGAGGTTCGGTTCCTGCATGCAGGCCGAGTTGCCAAACTTGGCCCGGCGCGTGGTCTGATCTTCGAGCCGCGCGGCGATGTATTTGTCCTCGTAACCCGCGACACATTTGGTCAGCACGGTTTGCTGAAATTTGGCGAACAATTTTTCGTCCCCGACGATCAACCGTGCCTCGATCAGAGACGTGCGGGTTTCAATGCGGCGGGCGTCGTCCTTGTCGTTCGCGGCGGTGACGCACTCGCCGATGGAACGCACGGCGTGACCGGGTTTGAGGCCAAGATCAAACAGCGTGAGCCAGACGCCATTCAGGATTTTTTCCAGAACCGGCAACGGTTTGGCGTGGCCGGCCACCTGGCCTTCGTGCAGGAACAGGAGGTCAATGTCGCTGTGCGGATTCAACTCGCCGCGGCCATAACCGCCCAGCGCAACGACGGCAATCGGCGGAAACTCCTTCCGCGCCTGGGCCGAGAGGGAATTCACGGCGGCGGCCCACAACGCGCGGATCACGCAGTCAATGCCGGCCGACCGGGTCTGGCAGACTTCCAATCCACCGACGCCGTTCTGGTGCGCAAGTTTGACGCGGTGCATCACCTGTTTGAGAAAGGTGCGAAAGCGCGGCAATTCCTGGGCCGCGAGACGGCCCGGCGGCAGGGACAATCGTTCCGCTGCTTCCGCTTCGATCTTTTTAAGCAAATCCTGCACAGACGGAAAGGTTGCGGGCAAAGGGCGCGCGAATCAAGCGAACGCCGGGAGCGAACAAACTGGAAAACCCGGCACAACCTTGTTCCCCGTGCGGTGTTGACCTAACCTGCCAGCGGTCATGCCCGTCAACCTCGACCCCGATGCCGCCCTGATGCTGCGCGCCAAGCAGGGCGATGGCGACGCTTTCACCGCGTTGGTCGAGAAATACAAACAGCCGGTGATGAACCTCGCCTTCCGCACGCTCCGCGACCTGACTGAAGCCGAGGACCTGGCGCAAAATGTTTTCGTCCAGGTCTGGAAAGCCGCCCCGCGCTACGAACCCACGGCGAAGTTTTCCACCTGGCTCTTCACGATCGCGCGCAATTTGTGCCTCAACGAAATCCGCCGCCGCACCCGGCATCCGGCGGAGTCGCTCGATCAAACCCGCGATGCCGCGGACGACCAGCCGCTGTATCAGGTCGAGGACAAACGGGTCGCGCCCGCCACCGACGAGTTGCTGCGCGGCGAACTGGTGGAAAAAGTGGATGCCGCCCTCGCCGACCTGCCCGAAAACCAGCGCACGGCGCTCCTGTTGTGCCGCCAGGAGGAATTGAGCTATGAGGAAATCGCCACCGTGCTGGGCTGTTCGCTGTCCGCGACGAAATCGCTGATCCATCGCGCGCGCGAAACGCTCAAACTCAAGCTCAAGCCATATCTCCTAACCGGGGTCTGGGAGGAAAAGAAATGACCGCAACTTTGCCGCAACTTTGGTTTTCAAATGGAAGGATTGTTTATGCACCCGGATCCTGATTATCAACGCTGGTGTGAATTGAGTTGGCGGCGCCCGCTCACCGCTCGAGAACAGGCTGAACTGCGCGCCTGGCTTAGCGCCCATCCCGAAGCGCAGGCGGATGCCGAAACCGAGAGGGCGCTGAGTCAGGCGCTGGCGCGGTTACCGGATGCGCCCGTGCCATCGAACTTCACCGCACGCCTGTGGCAGACCATTGAGCGCGATGAGGCGACCAAGGTCCGCACGGCGGCGCCGCGGCGGACTTGGGGGTGGCGCGTGCTGGTGCCGCGTTTTACCGTGGCGATGGTGGTGGTGGGCAGTGGCCTGCTGGTTTATCGCCACCACGAATCGGTGCAGCAGGTCGAGTTCGCGAAAAGCTTTCTCACCGAGGCGGGGGCAACTTCGCTGGCGGACCCAAAAGTGATCGCAGATTTTGAAGTGATCTGCCAGTTGAGTCCCCCGACCGTGGCGGATGAAGAATTGATCAAGTTGATGGAATGAAAGGGCCGTCGCAAAATATTGCTCACAACTTCCGCGCCGGGGCCGTGCTGTGGCTGGCGCTGAATTTGTCGTCGGCCTTTGCCGACACCAACGAGATGAGCCGCACGCCGCCGCTACCCATGCTCAAGTCGCCCGTGGAGACCTTTCGGGTTCTGCTCGCGCTGCCGACGACGGAGCGCAAGCAATACCTAACCAATCGCACCGTGGACGTGCAAAAGCGACTCGTGGAAAAAGTCCGGGAGTATCAAGCGTTGACGCCGGAGGAGCGGGAGTTGCGGCTCACCGCCACGGAATTGCGCTGGTATCTGCTGCCGTTGATGAGCGCGCCGGCCACCAACCGCCCGGCGCAACTGGCGCTGATCCCGCCGGGCCCGCGCGAACTGGTCGCCACGCGTCTCGAACAGTGGGATCAGCTCGCGCCGCCGGTGCAGCAGCAGTTGCTCACGAACCAGCAGACCGCCGGCTACTTGGTCGGCGGAGAATCCGGGTCGCCATTGCCCATTCCCCCCAGTGAGCAAATTCGTCGCAAGTTGCAGGGCCGCTTTAACCGATTGTTAGAACTGACCACGGGCGAAAAGGAAAAGGTGCTGCGTTCGCTCTCCGAGGCTGAGCGTCGGCAGATGGAGAAAACGTTGGCTGCCTACGATAAACTGTCGCCCGGCCAACGCCAGCAATGCCTCCGGTCCTTTACCCAGTTCGCCACGATGAGTCCGGTCGAACGTCAGGAGTTTTTGAAGAATGCCGAGCGCTGGTCACAAATGTCGCCCGCCGAACGGCAGGCCTGGCGGGAACTGGTCAGCACCGCCCCCATCAAGCCGCCTTTACCGATCATCAAGCCGCGCACGCCACCGCTGCCCCGGCTGCCGAATCGTCCCGCGCCGTCCGTCGTCACAAATGGCGGGTGAACTGGCGGGCTGGTTTCAAGTTTACCTTTCATCGGCACCGTCCCGGAACGTGTCGAATCCTGTTTCCAGGTTTCGTGCGGATCATGGCTAGCGAATCAAACGCTTCCGAAGCGGAGCACTGACGTAAGAAACTTTTCAGAGTTTGGGCGTCGCTGGTGTGTTTCCGTCACTTGAGTTTTGTGTGGTTGTGATTTTAACTGGTGCGGGCGGGCGGGGGGCACGTACCCCGGCTGGCCAATGGTGCTCCAACCAAGCCCGTGGGTTAGCTTCCCGACGCCGACAGCGCTGGGGTTGGTGTGCAAACTGGGGCCGGGCTTTGCGGAAAAATTTCCCAGCGCCAAACATTTTGGGAGCTGGCTGGGGTTGTATCCCGACCACCGCATCACGGGCGGGAAGATTTACCGCGTCAAGACGCGAGACGTGAAAAGCCGCGTGGCCGAGGCGTTGCGGCTGGGCGCGCAAAGTCTGTGGCAGGCGAAGAATTACTTTGGCGATTTATACCGCCGCTGGAAGGCGCGACTCGGGAGTCCCAAAGCCATCACCGCCCTGGCGCACACTTGAGCGGCCGACCCGCGAAAGGAATGCGACCGAAGGGAGCAGGCCCGAAGGGCCGAGCGAGCGACGGCGAGTGAGTCCACCTGGCGCGCATCCTGTGGCACCTGCTCCGATACCAGGAGGCGTTCCACCCGGCCGTGTTCGCGGCGGCGG
>JANYBF010000454.1 GCA_025360895.1 Verrucomicrobiota bacterium | reverse complement strand
ACTCCCGTTGTTGGTGAACGTCCCGCCGTTCATCTGCAATGCCCCGGCCGTCCAGGTCGCCGTCCCGTCGTTTTGCAGCACCCGGTTCAAATCGTGCGTCGTGGTGTTCAAACTCAACGTGGCCCCGCTCGCAATGATCGTTCGCCCACTCCCGCTCATCGTCCCCCCCGACCAGTTCAACGCCCCCGTCACCGTCACATCCCCAGTGCCAATCAGTGTCCCGGAGGAAAAGAGAAACGTGGAATTGAGGCTCAGTAAGCTTGTACCGTTCAAAGTCAGCGTGCTTCCGGCGAGAGTGAGCGTTTGCGCCCCGCTGCTACCACCAGCTTGCAGGCTGGCCACGGTGGCGTTGATGTTCACCGTGACCGTGTAAGTTCCGTTGTTGGTGATGAAGGCGTTGTCGGTGCTGCCGGGTAACTGGTTGGGACTCCAGTTGGCAGCCGTGCCCCAGTTGCCGCCCGCCATGTTGGTCCAGACAAGGTCCGCTGCCTGAGTATGTTCAGCCACAAAAATGGTGATGAACAATATTTTCAGGCCTTTAATATTCACAAGTGTAAGCGGCTGACCAGCTTCAAAAGGAAAGCTCGGATAGCTTTATGAGAAAAGGGAAAAAAGCAAAGAGAAAAGAACAGAAATTTAACTGCGGCTGCTCGGTCGCCGATCAGAGCGGCTTCAAGGCACCCGCGCCTCAACCCGATATAAATTTCCACCCGTGCCCGGCGCGGGATCGTTGAGCGTGAGCACATCGCCATTGGTGGACAAGACCGCGTTCGTCACGATTCCCCAGGTCGCCGAACCCAAAGCCGACGTCTTCCACAATGCAAAAGTCAACGTCGGCTGGTTGGTCACGGTTACGATGGCGGAGCCGTTGCTCAACTGGAAGCTGGTGATTGCTGGCCGGGAAGCCTCGGCGGCGGCCGCAGCGGCGGCGAAATTGATCCGCCCCCAGCCGTAATACTGGTCCCAGCCGGGCGGACCCAAGTCGGTTGCGCTATTCTTTAAAAGTTCAATGACTTCGTCCGGGCCAAGCGTCGGGTTGATGCTAAACAGCGCCGCCACCACGCCGCAGAACAACGGCGTCGAATAACTGGTGCCACTGTCCGAACCATAGCCACCACCAGTGACCGTTGAAAAGATCGTCCACCCGGGCGCGGCGAAATCAATGTGATTGCCGAACCGCGAACGCGGGTTGTCCGCCGCATCGGTCATGGCGATGCCATAGATGTGGGGTTGATTAGTGTAATCCAGAAACCCGGTGCCGTTGACGCCGGCCATGGCCAAAATACCGCGCGCCGTCACTTTTAGATAATTGCCGGCCACGTTCAATGAGTCGCTGTTGGCTCCGGTCCAACTAATGTTCACCACCCGCACCCCGTGGTCAGCGGCCCAAATCACCGCCGCATACATTTCGCTGATGGCGCCGTTGATATTGATCGGCAAGATTCGGCAGTTGCAAGCCCCGGCGACGCCGAGTTGGTTGCCAATCACTGCCGCCACCATCCCCGCGCCAAGGGTCGAATGGTCAATGCCGCTATGCGCTGTGACGGGCACGCCGTTGACGATGTCCCAACCTGGGTCGGTGTGCGCCGCCAAATCTGGATGATCCATCTGGAATGGCGTATCAACGAGGGCCACCCGCACGAACGGCTGGCCCAACGAATGGTCCCACGCCTGAAAACTGCCGATGACCGCGTGGTGCCATTGATTGGTCAGAAACGCATCGTTGGGATTGAACTGGCGTTGCTCAAACGAATCCAGTTCCGCAAACTCGACATCGCTCCGCTGTCGTACCACGCGCACGGCGACCAATTCACGGAGCGGTTCGACGCCCAAGACCGCGACGTGTTCGGCGTTCCGAAATTTGACGAGGATGATTCCGGGATTAAACAGGCGAACGTCGTTTTCGGTTTGGACGCGGCCAAACCGGCCTTCAAAAAAATTGCGTCCCGCCTGCGTGTCAGCTTTCGGCAGAGGAATGGCACGGGCGATCAAATCGGGGATGCCAAGGTCGGAAAAAATGGTGACTTCCGGAAGCCTGCGATCGTTGCGGCTGACGGGGTAGGGCAGGGGACTCGGGGTCAATCCAAATTGTGCCATACCCGTTTTGTCCAGAGTCACGTACGTCAACTGTGGCGGCATTTTCGCATCGGGCACGCCGGCGGCGCCAGTTTCTGGGGATCCGGCAGTGAACCATGGCAAAGTGGCAGCCATGAAGCGCGCCGCCATCAACCGCCAAGTCCAACGCGATTTGGTAGCGCAGTGGAGGCTTTGACTCGGAGCGGCTAAGGCCGTATTGAACATACCGTTGAGTATAAAGGGTAACGACCCAAACTCTAGCGCGAAGCCTATTAAACTGTAACAAGTCCGTCGGAATTCAACGCCAAGGCACAAAGGTGGAAAACCGCAAAGTTGAGACCGGGAAAGCCCAACGGCGGCGGCGTGCCGGGATGACCGGATGTGGCCATATCCACCGCATCAATCGAAAGCGGGCGGAGGGTGTTGTTGGTGCGCGGGGTGGTTTTATCTTCGGACATGGGATTTTCCTTTCGCGTTAGTGATTTCCCGATTCGAGCGCGGCTACTTTACCCAAACGCCGCCGATGGCGCGGGGCTTGACTGTATTCGGCGGCGAGGAACGTCTGCACCCAGTCCCACGCTACGCATGGGCCGACGGTGCGCCCGCCCATGCACAGGATGTTCATGTGATCATCCGCGACGCCTTGCTTGGCTGAAAAATGATCGTGAATCAAACAAGCGTGAGCCCCCTTGACTTTGTTGGCACAGACCGCCGCACCGACGCCGCTGCCGCAAATCGCCACCCCACGTTCCACCTTGCCCGCCACCACCGCTTGTGCGAGCGGCACGACATAGTCGGGGTAGTCGTCATCCGGGTTTAACGTGTGCGCGCCAAAGTCAACAACCTCGTGCCCCGCAGCGCGGAGTTGGGCAACCAATTCAACTTTTAAAGCAACTCCGCCGTGATCGGTGGCAATCCCTACGCGCATAATTTTTCTTTGGTTCTACTGCGTTCCGAGTTTTTCCGCTGCTGGCCGGTCGGCCAGCAGCAGGGCGGCATCCTGACGAATACGCCCGGCGGGAATGGAAACATCGGCGTTGCGAAGCCGCAAAAGCATTTCCGCTTTTTCCGCGCCGGTCACCACCCACAAGATACGCCGGGAACGATTGAGCATCGGATACGTCAACGTCATCCGTCGTCGCTTCTGGTAAACATCCGTCAGCGCAACATCGCGATCAACGACGTTTAACACGGGATCGCCGGGAATCAACGAAGCCGTGTGCCCATCCGGCCCAAGGCCGAGATGCGTCAGATCGAGGACGGGTGGCGAGCCGGCGATTCGTTGAAGCGTGTTCGCATAACTCTTGGCCGCAGCTTCGAGGTCACTTTCTTCCACCGGCATCGCGTGAATCTGTTCGGGCCGCAGCGGCGCGTGGGACAACAAGCTTTCGCGCAAGTGCGTGAGGTTTCGATCCGGATCACCGGCCGGCGCGATGCGCTCGTCCACTTGCACGACATGCACGCTCTTCCAAGGAACTTCTTCATTGGCGAGCGCGCGGAGCATTTGCCACGGTGTCTTGCCGCCACTCACGGCCATGATGAACCGACCGCGTGCGATCACCGCAGCGCGGGCATCCACAGCGATGATCCGCGCGGCTTCAGCCGCAACGGCATCCGCATCTGCGAGTATTTTGATCTTCATAAAAGTGCCGTCGTTGCGCCACATGCGTCAGGCATGATCGGTAACCTCGGCAACGTGCGCCGTCGAAGTCGCTGATGACAGATGAACACGCCGATTAACAATAGCGGAGTCACAACAAATGGCCAGACGCGCGTAAAGCCAGTCCCGCCGGCGGTCACGGTCAATGGGCAGTTCACTTGCGCTACCGTCGCACCGCGACGAACGTCAACCCGCATCTGCCAGTCACCCGCTGCCGGTAGATTCACCTTGGCTGCGTAAAGCAGCTTGTTCGTCGCGTGCTTCTGCGTTGCCGGAATCGCGCGCGGCGTGGTGTCACCGGTGCCGACCGCCCGAATTTGCGTTCCGTCCGGAGAGCAGAACCTCTCTCGCCCGGCAGTTTCGACACCGGGCGGCGGGACGAAAAGTAAATCCACTTCTGCGTCCAGAAATATCTCGCCAGTGTCCTTGGATTGCACCAGCACACTCACGTCCGCCAGGCCGGCTCGCGGTGCGGGAGGTGTGGTGAACACCGTCACGAGGAATGGACCGGTCGCTTCGCGCAATCTGACCACGCCACCATCTGCGAACGCAGACGACGCGATGGTCGTCATGGCCGCCAACATGGCAAAGGGAAACCTGGCTTTCGATGGGCG
>JANYBF010000440.1 GCA_025360895.1 Verrucomicrobiota bacterium | reverse complement strand
TGGTTGCGGTCGGTGAACTATGCCGAGGGCGTTTTCCTCCAGGAATATCTGGGCCGCGCCGAGGCGGGACACATCGTCCTCATCAGCGGCGGCGAGATTCATTCGCTGGTCACGAACCAGGAATACAAATACGCCTTCAATGGCAACATGGGTGTCGTGGCGGGCGCACCGCTCGGCGGGTTGGTTGAGCGCGACACCAATGACAAATACGGTCTGGCCCGGCAGTTGATCCATCCGCTGCGCCCGTGGCTGCGGGCGGCGAAATACAACGGCCCGTTGCAAGTGACCGCCATCAAACGCGACGACCGATGGCATGTCATCGAATACAACATCCGCATCGGTGTTACGGCCGGCCCGATGATCTTGCGGATGTTGAAAAACCCGTTGGAAACCCTACTCCGCACCGCGCGCAATCAGAAACTCGACCCGGAGTTCAAAACGGCGGCCAAGTTTGGGTGTTCGCTCACCTTGGCGGGTTATGGCTATCCGTTCACGCAAGTGCGCGGACCTCAGTTGCCGCTGGAAGTGGACGGCCAATTCGATTGCGACGTGTGGTGGAACGAAGTGGCCCAGGGCGCCGATGGCGAATTGCTCGCCACCGGCCATCGGATTGCGGATGTCATTGCGCTCGCGCCGGCGCTGAAGACGGCAATCGCCAAGGCGTACGCCAACATCCGGAAAATCCGTGTCGTGGGCAGCTATTTCCGCACGGACGTCGGCCAGAGTTTATGGCCACCGGGGAAGGCATGAGCGAATTGCAAATAGCAGAAGTTTAAAAGCATTCGCAAATCAGCAACCTCAAATTATGTTGCTAACGCTAACGACAACCCACCAGCCCGCAACCGACCTCGGATTCTTGCTCCGCAAGAACCCGGCGCGTCCGCAGTCATTCAGCCTTTCGTTTGGCAAAGCCCACGTTTTTTATCCCGAAGCCACGCCGGAGAAATGCACCGTCGCATTGCTGGTTGAAGTTGATCCGGTCGGGCTGGTGCGAAATCGTCGCGGGCCATCGGGCGAAGGCGGCGCGTTGGAGCAATACGTCAACGACCGGCCATACGCTGCTTCATCGTTTTTGAGCGTGGCCATCGCTGAAGTCTTCGGCAGCGCACTGGCCGGCAAAAGCAAAGAGCGCTCGGAATTGGCCGAAACCCCATTGCCCTTGCAGATAGTCTTCTCCGCACTGCCGTGCCGTGGCGGTGACGAGTTTTTACGGAAACTTTTTGAGCCGCTGGGTTACACCGTGTCCGCCCGCCGGTTGCCGCTGGATGAAAAGTTCCCTGACTGGGGAGAAAGCTCATACTTCCACGTCGAGCTGTCCGCGCGTCTGCCGTTGCAGCAACTGCTCTCGCATCTTTACGTACTCGTGCCGGTGCTGGACAACGACAAGCATTATTGGGTCGGTGATGACGAGGTGGAAAAACTTCTGCGTCACGGTGAGGGGTGGCTGTCATCGCACCCCGAGCGCGAAGCCATCACGCGCCGCTACCTCAAACACCAGCGCAGCCTGGTGGACGACGCGCTCGCGCAACTCGTGGATGAGAGCGAACCTAATCCAGATGTAACCACCGAAAAGCGCGATGCGGAGGAAGCGGCGTTGGAAACCTCACTTCGTAGCAGCCGACGTGAGTCGGCTCAAACTTCATCCGGATCATCGAGTCAGAGCGGACTCACGTCCGCTGCTACAGAGGAGGGAAGAATTTCGCTGAACGAACAACGTATTGGCTCGGTGCTGGCCGCGTTGAAAAGCACTGGCGCGTCTCGCGTTTTGGACTTGGGCTGTGGCGAAGGAAAACTGCTTCAAGCTTTGCTGAAGGAAAAACAGTTCGCTGAAATCGTCGGCATGGACGTGTCGCATCGCGCGCTTGAAATCGCCCATGACCGGTTGCACTACGACCGTCTGCCGCCCGTTCAGAAGGAACGCCTGCGCTTCCTGCATGGCTCGCTCATTTACCGCGACCAACGTCTCGCCGGTTTTGATGCCGCCGCCGTGGTGGAAGTAATCGAGCACCTTGACGCCGCGCGTTTGGCTGCGTTCGAGCGCGTGCTTTTCGAATGCGCCAAACCGAAGCACATCGTCATTACGACACCCAACTCGGAATACAACGTGAAATGGGAAACACTTCCCGCCGGCAAGTTCCGTCATCGCGACCATCGCTTTGAGTGGACACGAGCGGAGTTTCAGGAATGGGCAAATGGTGTTGCCGCTCGCTTCGGTTACACTGTGCGCTTCCTGCCCGTCGGCCCGGAAGACTTGGCGGTTGGTTCGCCGACGCAGATGGGAGTT
>JANYBF010000431.1 GCA_025360895.1 Verrucomicrobiota bacterium | reverse complement strand
CGGCAGATAGTTCAACGAATCGAACACGCGGAAAATATCCATGCCCGCCTCCGCCGCGTGCTTCACAAATCCGGCGACGGCATTGTCGGGATAGTTGGAGTAGCCGACGGCGTTCGAGCCACGAAACAACATCTGAAAGCAGATGTTCGGAATCCGCTGGCGCAAAATGCGCAGCCGTTGCCACGGATCTTCGTGTAGGAAACGCATGGCGGTGTCGAACGTCGCCCCACCCCACATCTCCATGCTGAACAGATTCGGCGTGCGCCGGGCCACCGCCTCCGCCACGGCAAGCATGTCGTAGCTTCGCATTCGCGTGGCGAAAAGCGACTGGTGCGCGTCGCGAAAGGTCGTATCCGTGACCAGCAATTGCTTCTGCTTGAGCGTCCACTCGGCGAATTTCTTGGCCCCCAGTTCCAGCAACAATTGCCGCGTGCCGGGCGCCGGAGTTTGTTTATGGTCATAGGCCGGAACGCGGGCGGGCAGCAACATTTCCTTGGGTATGAAACCCTTCGCTTGCGGATTGCCGTTGACCGTAACGTCACCAACAAACGCGAGCAGTTTCGTCGCGCGATCGCGGCGCGCTTTCAACTGGAACAGCTCCGGCGTCGTGTCAATCAACGTCGTCGTGGCCTGGCCCGTGGTGAACGTCTCATTGTGAATGACGTTTTCGAGGAACGGGATGTTGGTCTTAACGCCGCGAATCCGAAACTCGCGCAGGGCCCGATCCATGCGTTGCAGGGCCGCGGCGAATGTCGGGCCGCTCACCGTGAGCTTGACGAGCAACGAATCGTAAAATGGCGTGATGACCGAGCCGGCGTAACCCATGCCGCCGTCCAGCCGCACGCCGAACCCGCCCGCCGAGCGATACGTGAGGATGCGACCGTAGTCCGGATTAAACTTTGCCTCCGGGTCTTCCGTCGTGATACGGCATTGCACCTCGTAACCGTTCCGCTGAATTTCCTTTTGCGCCGGAATGCCGACGTCAGCGCCGTGCATCGCTTTGCCATCGGCGATCAAAATCTGTGAACGCACCAGATCAATGCCGGTGATGACTTCCGTCACGGTGTGCTCGACCTGGATGCGCGGGTTCATCTCGATGAAGAACCATTCCTTGGAATCCTGATCGTAGAGAAACTCCACCGTACCGGCGTTGTCGTACTTGATTTCACGGCACAACTTAACCGCCGCCTCGCAGAGTTCTTCCCGAACGCGCTGGTCCAGACTCACGCTCGGCGCAATCTCGATGACCTTCTGATGCCGGCGCTGCACCGAGCAATCGCGCTCGTGCAAATGCACCACGCTCCCGTGTTTGTCGCCGAGAATCTGCACCTCGATGTGTTTCGCACGGGGAATGTAGCGTTCGAGGAAAACTGCCGGATTGCCGAACGCGCGACCGGCCTCGCCCTGCGCCTCGTCGAGCAAGTCCGCCAGATCACCCGGTTTGGTGACTACGCGCATCCCGCGTCCGCCGCCACCGAAGGCCGCCTTGATGATGAGTGGGAAGCCGATTTCCTTCGCGACCTTGAGCGCTTCGCCACGGTCTTCAATGGCGTCCTCGGTTCCCGGCAACGTCGGGACACCAACCTTTTGCGCCAGCGCACGGGCGGTGGTTTTGTCGCCCATCTTACGCAACAGCTCCACGCGCGGCCCAATGAACGTAATGCCTGCCGCTTCGCACGCTTTGGCAAACTCGGCGTTCTCGGAAAGAAAACCGTAGCCGGGATGGATCATGTCCACGCCCTTTTCCTGCGCGAGCGCGATGATGCTGGGAATGTCGAGGTACGCACCGACCGGACCCTTGCCCACGCCGACGAGATATGCCTCGTCTGCCTTGAAGCGGTGAATCGCGAGCCGGTCTTCCTGCGCGTAAATGGCCACGGTGCGGAAGCCGAGCTCCGTCGCCGCGCGGAAAACCCGGATGGCGATTTCACTGCGGTTGGCCACCAGCAATTTTCGCTGGCGAGGAGGTTGGGGAATTAGATTGGGCGGTGATGTGATTGAACTCATATCGTCGCGACAGATGAAACCTAAGTTCGGTTGAACAGGCAATCTTGGAATGTTGCAGATGAGGTGCAGCACACGGGAATCGTAGGCGGCTGTCTCCTTGCTCAGTTACTGCACATGCCATTATCAGAAGGCAGATTCACGAAACTGCCTGCTCCGCCGCAACGCCCGAACCTACGGCGAGCTCAAAACCTACCCCCTGCAATTGCCCGCAAAAAGGGTGAATGACTGGCTCATTTAGCCGGCCATTGAGCCCGACTAAACCACCTTCGCGTGGCAGGATTTTAGACTGCGATTTCGGGGCGGATTTCTGAAATCAGCCGCGCTATTACACTGCCGAACAAAGTCAGTGACTCGGCACGGTACTAGTCTCAGCCCCCGTGCTCCGCTTGAAGTCGCGAACCAAACGTGAGCCTGCGGCGATTTGTTCCCGCGACATGCGTTCAAGAAGGGAAGACTTGACCACTTTGGCATCCTTGTTTCCTTGAGCGGCAGCGAGGCTCAGCCATTTGTAGGCTTGGATGCGATCTTCAGCGACAACCTCCCCTCGTTCATAGCAGGCGCCGAGAAAATACTGGGCTAGTACAAGATTCTGGTCAGCGGCCCTGCGATACCACTTCAGTGCCTCGACATAATCCTTCGCTACTCCTCTACCTTTGTAGTAGCAGTTGCCTAAATTGTATTGAGCATCCATCGAATTCTGCTCAGCGGCTCTGCGCAGCCACTTGACTGCCTCCTCATAATCCTGCGCTGCCCCGCGACCCTCAGAGTAGCAGCAGCCAACGTCGTATTGGGCCTCCGCGAGATTTTGCTCAGCCGCCTTGCGATACCACTTGAAGGCCTCGACATAGTCTTTTGCCACTGCTTTCCCTAACGCGTAGGCTGCGCCGAGATAGTATCGACCTAGCGCGTAGTTTTGCTCTGCTGATTTGCGTATCCACTTCACCGCTTCCTCGTCACTCGTCGCCACGCCTTCACCACGGGCATAGCAGCCACCAAGGTCGTACTGAGCACGGGCGAGACCCTGCTCGGCAGCTTTTCGAAACCAGTTCACTGCCTCGACATTATTCTTCGCCACTCCTCTACCATAGTAGTAGCAGTTGCCTAAACTGTATTGAGCATCCCTCCAATTCTGCTCAGCGGCTTTGCGCAGCCACTCGACTGCCTGCCCATAGTCCATCTTTACTCCGTACCCAGTCTTAAAACTGTAGCCCAAACAGTATTGAGCAGGCGCGAGACCCTGTTCGGCAGCTTTTTGATACCATTTCACAGCTTCCACTTCGTCCTTTGCCACCGCTATCCCTTGCGCGTAGGCTGCGCCGAGATAGTATTGACCAAGCGCGTAGTTTTGCTCTGCTGATTTGCGTATCCAGTTCACCGCTTCCTCGTCATTCGTCGCCACGCCTTCACCGCGGGCATAGCTGCCACCCAGGGCATACTGAGCAGGGGCGAAACCTTGTTCGGCAGCTTTTCGAAACCAGTTCACTGCCTCGACATAATTCGTCGCGATACCAAAACGACCACACGCAATCGCATCACCCAATTCGGACTGGGAATGAGCATCGCCCTTTTCTGCTTTAGCACGAATATCAGCGAGCAGCTTGACGTCAGCCTCGCTCTGTTCCGCTGGCGATTTCGGAACCAGACTCAGTAAGGACAAGCAGAGCAAACATGCTAGAATAGCAGCTTTCACGGAGCGAGCCTAGGACGGTCTAAGCGCCATCGCAAGAGCCAAACAACGTGTTGGCGAAACCACCTTCGCGCTGCTGATTTTTGAACCCCGGTTTGGCAATGCTCGCAAACGCACCCCACTGCAAACCCCCGACTTGTCCCCGACCGGCGCCCGCGTGAGTCTGACGGCATGGGACGTCAATGGTTGCATGCTAAACGACTGGTCGCCGGGCTGAAAAAGGGCCGCACGACCGGTAAACTCGTTCGCGAAATTTGCGTGTCCGCCCGGATGGGGGGGGCGCGGATCCCACCATGAACGCCCGGCTCTTTACCGCCGTGGAAAAGGCAAAGAAGGAGAGCGTGACGAAGGATGCCATCCAGCGCGCCATCAACAAAGGCGCCGGCATCGGCGATGAAAAGATGGTCATGGAGCACGTCGTCTTCGAGGGTTACGCGCCGCACAAGGTGGGCGTCATCGTCGAGATCTACACCGACAATGTGAACCGGACGGCGACCGAAGTCCGGGTGTTGTTCAAGAAAGGCCAGTTGGGCACGGCGGGCAGCAACAAGTTTCTTTTCGACCATGTCGGTCTCGTGGAGGCGCACCACCCGGACGCCAATATTGACCGGGAAACCACCGCCATCGAAGCGGGTGCGAATGAATTCGAGGCCCTCACCCACGAACAAAATGACGACATTCCCGAAGGCACGGCGGG
>JANYBF010000416.1 GCA_025360895.1 Verrucomicrobiota bacterium | reverse complement strand
CCCACGGCTTTACGACGCCAGTGTGGAAAGCCAAGGCGTCAGTGGTGACGTACGATGGCAGTGCGGCCAAAAATGAGGAACCCCTTGAAAACTCTGAAAACGGCCAGCCGCGTCGCAAGCGTACGATCAGAGCGCGGCTATTCGGCCACAAAATACGATGCCAGTCCGGTCAGAACTGCAAAAGGCCTGCGATGCCAAATCGGCCAAAAGTACGACGCCAAAAAAACCGTAACAAGTAACCAGCCCGCGTGAATACCTGATTTAGTGCCTCAGGCAATTACGGCCAGACAAACCGGTAGTAACGCTGGGTTTGCCACCCCCCATTCGTGTCGGTAAATTGAGCGTGACCATCGGGGCCGGGAGTGGCGGTGCCGATGGTCTGCCAGCCCGGCGGTGATAGTGCGGGTGTGAACTGGACCCGGTAGGCACGGCCTTCGAAGCCGCGCAAACTAAGCACCACGTTCGATCCGCCCACTTGCGCCAGACTCAGGATTTTCTCGAGTGGCAAATCAAAGCGCACCGCGCGGTAGAAGTTTACGGGGCCGCTGCCCGCTGGAGGTGGAGTGAATTCCAGAAACAGATTGGTGGCAACAGTCAGGTTCGTCACCACAGCTTGCCAAATCCCTTGGGTCAGGTTGGTGCGCCATTCGACCGCGTAACCGGGCGCCGGTTTTCCGTAAAGAATCAATCGCGCCTGCTGGTTCGTAGTTGCCACCATCTCCACCAACGGCTGTTCCCCGACAATGACGACGCGGCCCGATTGCGGAGCGAAGTTGGCTACCTGCGTACCGTTGGTTTGGTTGCCCTGCAAGTTGTCCAGGCTGAGCCCGACAAATGCCGAGGCTTGGTTTGATACGGTGGTGAAGTTGAGCCACGCGATTTGTTGGGTGCCGACCAGGAACTGGTTTGGACAGGCGAAAAGATTCAACAAATAGGAACCGTTGGTCGCAAGTGTGAGGGTGTTGGTGCAGATTTCCGGCACAATCGGTTCGAGCGCAAAGGAACCGAAGTGTCCCGGCGATGTGATCAATGTCATTCCGAGATTTGTGAGTGGGACGCTGGAAATCAAGTTGACCGGCACGCGACCGCTCTGGCCCGCCAAGACGATCTGCTGGCCTAGTGTCGGCTGAACGCATTCCCCAACCACCGCAGTGAAGCGGACGGTATCCGTCATGTTTGTCCGGCCATCATCGGTAACCCGGATGGTGATGACATTCGTCGTGCTTGCCTGTCCGCAGGAAGGCGTCCAGCGGAATACTCCGTTTGTAGGATTGACTGAAGCACCCGTCGGCGCGCCGGCATCGAGCGAGAAGATCCAACTCCCCAGCGGCGCGCCGGACAACAGGAAGTTGGTAAAGCTTAACGACGACCCGGCCTGGACCTGCGTGTTCGTGATGTCACCCAACACCGGTGCGTTCGTGGGCACGGTGGTGAACGCCTCCGGCGCAACCGGCACCGCCTCGACGTTGCCGACGTTGTCGCGCGCCACGGAATAAAATCCGTAACTGTGGCTGGGTACGCCGGTGAACCACGCGCTGCTGGCCGGCGTTTGGGAAAGCCAGAGCACGTTATTCGAGCCGTCCGCAACCGCATAAACCTCCGCGCTGGCGAAGCCGCTGCCGCCCGCGTCATCCTGCGTGGTCCACTGGACCAGGAACGTGCGCGGACTTTCGGCGGGCAACGGCTGGACATTGCTGTCTGGTGCAACGGCATCAATCGTGTTGCGCACCAGCGGCGTGAGGATCGGATCGCTGTAATCGAACACGATGTTCGCGCGGTTGGTTATCGTAGCGCCGGTGGTGAGGTTGGTTTGGGCGCGGACGAGATAACTGATGCTGCCTTCGCCGATGTGGTTGGTGTCGTTCGGATAGAGGAAGCCGAGGAGCGGGTTCTCGGGATACCAGCCGGTGAGCGGGTCGAGGGTGGTGAGGGTCAAGGTCAGCAGGCGCGTGGGCACGTCGAGGTGGGCATCCACTTCCACGAGGATGGAGTTGGTGAGCGGCAGTGCCAGCGCGAAAGCGCCGTCGCCGAGGGGGATGAGGGTCTGGTTGGTGACGGTGAAGGCCAGGCGCGTTTCGTAATGGTTCAGGCCGGCGGGGACGGCGAGAACCTGGTTGGCGAAGGCGATCTCGGTCAACTCGAAGGTGCTCAGGTCGAGGTTCGGGTCGAGGGGGTCGGTGACGGTGACGCGCTGGGCCGGGGCGGTGGCGCTGGGCTGGTTCTCGAACCGGATTTGATAGGCCAACGTGCCGTCCGCCGGGAGGTAGGCCGCACTGCCATAACCCGACGGCCCGAGTTTGTCGTTCGGGTCGCGCGAGCGGAAAATCTGTGAATACAGTGAGCCCTCCAAGAACATCGGAATATCCAAGTTAAGGTCAGACCACAGTTCATAGTTGAGTTTCCCGAGTTGGTAGAGTGCTTCGGCCAATTCGTCGGGTAGCGTTGGCGGCAATTCACCGTCAGCCAATTGACTG
The DNA here is from genome assembly GCA_025360895.1 of Verrucomicrobiota bacterium. Taxonomy (GTDB): domain Bacteria; phylum Verrucomicrobiota; class Verrucomicrobiia; order Limisphaerales; family JADLHS01; genus JADLHS01. Next base: position 846 of record JANYBF010000416.1, on the reverse strand, counting down.
ATGGCATCGAATGCGACCGCAGTCAGAACCGCACATGGCCCTGGATTCAAAGCGCACCATAGTCCGGCGGTTTGGAGCCCAGCGTAGCCAATCGCGAGCGCTTCTGGTGCTAACGCCACTGCGACACCGACTCCAACTACGACCACGCCAGCTCCAATCGTGTATTTTAGTCCTTGGAGATCCTCTTTCGCAGCCATGTCGTAGTAGTTTTTCCATGCCTCACGTTGCGATCCTGCGAGGCCAGACGGATCAGTAATAGTGGAAGGAGAATTCTTCACGTAGGCATAGAGATTGAGTCCTGCTCGAATTCCCATTGGATCTCTTTGCAGAAACCTGCCCGTCGTGGAATCGCAGAATCTATTCCGCATGAACTCCAAACCGTTCCCTTCGGTCATCACGCCAAATTCGCCGACGAACTCGAACGGGTTTGGAATCGTCTCGGTCTTCGCGAGCGAGAGGCCGAACGGGTCGTAGGCGTAGGCGTTGGCCACCGCGCCGGACGGGCCGGTCAGTTCGCTGGTGTGGCCGATGGCGGAGAAGGTGTAGAAGGCCGGGTTGCCCGCGGCGTCGCTGCGCGCGAGCAGACCGAAGCCGTGTTCGTAGCGGGCGACGAGGCTGCCGCCGCCGTCATATTCGGCGGCCACGTTGCCGAGGCCGGTCGGGTCAATGACGTAGCGCGTGCTCTGGCCGTTGTGCGCGGCGGCGATGCGATTGCCAAAGGCGTCGTAGGTGTAGGTCCAGGTGTCGGCGGGCGTGGTGACGGCGATGAGGCGGTTTTCACTGTCGTAGCCGTAGGAAGTTGAGAGTTGAGGGTTGAGGGTTGAGAGGTGGTTGGTGAGGTTGCCG
>JANYBF010000346.1 GCA_025360895.1 Verrucomicrobiota bacterium | reverse complement strand
ATACTCAACCTGGGCGGCAGCTTTACGCAGGCGGGACTGGGGCTGTTCAATCGGACGGGTGGGACGGTGAATCTGACCGGCACCCTCATCAGTGGTGGGCTGACGTTGGATGCGGCGACGGGTGCATGGAATGTGTCTGGGACGATCAATGGTGGGACGGTGACGGCCACGGGTGGGGCGCAGATGGTGGCTGTTGGGGGCACGTTGTCCGGAGTGACGCTGGCGAGTGATGTCTTGATTGGCAACGGCCAGGGATTAACGATTGCCAATGGGCTGACGTTGGTGGGTGGAGCGACAATCACGCTGGCCTCGGCGGGTAGCGGCGCTTACCTCTACCTCAGCCCCGGCGACCAGACCTTCGGCGGTACGGGTGCCATCGTGTTCGCGGGCAGTGTTAACAACAACTATTTGTATGTGGGTTACGGCGGGGCGATGGCGTTAACACTGGGGCCGGGGGTGACGGTGCGCGGGCGGGGGTACATTCAACAGAGCAGCGGTTCGACACTGGTCAATCAAGGCCTGATCCAGGCCGACGTCGCGGGGCAAACGCTCAGCGTCTCCGTCAATAATTTTACCAACCAAGGCACTTTGGATGCACCGAACGGAACGATTAATATTTCCGGCCCCAGCTCGCTGGCTGGGGGCACGCTGAGCTTCGGGATAACCGGCGAGACGGATTTTGGACACATCAATTTCCTCAATCCCCTGACGCTGCAAGGCACGCTCAAAGCGCAGTTCATCGGGTTTTACCGCCCTACGAGCGGGAGTTCATTCACCCTACTTACTTATCCCTCCCGCGCGGGTAACTTTGACGGGTTTGATCTGCCGACCGACATGCAATGGCAAACTACGAGTGGCGCCACGTCGTTTGGCATTACTGCCACGGCCTTGCTGGAATTGCCGTCTATTGCCATTGGCCCCCAAACTCAATCTCTTGTTGTTGGCAGCAATGCCACGTTCAACGTGGCGGCACTGGGCACGCAACCCCTCGCTTATCAATGGCGGCTGAACGTAACCAATCTCACAGATGGCGGGCGCATTGGCGGTTCGCAAAGCAACTCGCTGAACATCGCCAATATTCGCTTTAGCGACGCGGGCGGTTATCGCGTGGTTGTCACGAATGCCTTCGGCGCCATCACGAGTTCAATCGCCACACTCACGCCGCTCTGCATTATTGCGGCAAGCAACTATCCTGGATTAGCGGGTACTGTCGCTGGTACCGGTGTGTTCGCCGCCAACACCACGAACTTGGTGACCGCCAATCCCAGCGGGGGATACAAATTTGCCCATTGGATGGAAGGGGCGAGTGTCCTGAGCACGAACCGGAGTCTTGCCACCGTGCTGCAAACCAACCATTTCTACGTGGCGATTTATCAGGAGGCCAACCCACTGCATGTGGTGACCACGGCGACTTCGCCCACCAATTTGGCGGCGTTGCCCGGCGCGGGCACGTACACCAACGGTCAGTCCTTCGCTTTTAGCGCGCCGACCAGCGCCACCAACCCGCCAAATCTTTACACTTTCCGCGAGTGGCGGGGCAACGGCGCGTTCGTCGCCGGTAGCGCCACTTTCAACCAGACATTCTCCACACTTGACCCGACGAACCTTCAGTTCGTTGCCCACTACGACACGGCGACCATCCTGCCGCTTGTCACGAACGTCATTGTCAATCTCGCGCAGCCGATTCCGGCCACGACGAATTTGCAGTTGAGCTTTCAGTTCAATCGGACGATGAACACCAACTTCACGCCGCTGGTCGCCCTCACCAACCTGGCGGTTGGCAGTGTGCAACCAGTTGTGCTCGCCGGCGGCACCTGGAGCGGCGTGGCCGCCCCCAACGATACCTTCACGCTGCCGCCGATCACCTTCACAACCGGCATGGACGGCACGAACCAAATCTTCGTGTCTGTGGCCCGCGATCTCGCGGGCGGGCAATTGGCGCTCACCAACGTGCTAGCTCTGCGTGTGGACGTGACTCCACCGCCGAACCCGATGCTGTCGCTCACGGCTTCCAATAGCTCCTCGGCCACATTGAGTTGGTCCGGTTACGCCGCGCCGGCAGATCTCAACGGCTTCCGAATTTTCCTCGCCTCGAGCAATTTCACTTCCGTTGCGGGTCAGGTGCCGGTGTCGGCGGTCGGCACGGCCACGCGCCAGTTCACTTATTCCGGACTGGCGCTGGATCAGCCTTACTACGCCGCAGTCGCCGCAGTGGATGGCGCGGGCAACAGTTCGCTAATCGTTACTCCATTTGGTTTCAGCCTGCCGAGTTCCACCCCGCCGCCAGTGCCGGTGCAGGTCCAGGCCTTAGGCCCGGCTTCGGCCCTTGTATCTTGGAACAGCTACAACCCAAGTTCGTTGTTCGGCTTTGCCGGTTTTCGGCTCTATTACGAAACGAATATCTTCACCTCCATCAGCAACCTGACAGTCCGGCAAACGCTTGGCCCCGGCGTGCGCTCGATGACGATCGACAACCTCAATCGCGCACAGACGTACTACATCGCGGTCATCGGCTTCAACGGCAACAACGGCTTCAACGCCAACGTCACTGCCGCTGTCTGGTCGGATCCACTGGCCGGAAACATCGGGGTCAGCATGACTATCGGTGGCCCGGGACAGACGGTGGATATTCTGCAGAGCATCACCATTGTCAGTAACGCCGTCCTTACGGTGCCGGCCAACACGATCGTGCGCTTTGCCCCCGGCACCGGGCTGACCGTCCAACAGGGTGCGTTGCACGCCGATGGCACGGCGCTCGATCCGATTGTCTTTACCTCGGCCAACGATCAGTCCGGTCTGACACCGGCGGCGGGCGATTGGGCCGGGGTCACGCTCGGCAGCGGTGCGAGTGCATCGGTATTGGGGCATGTGTTTATTAAGTACAGCGTGGGCTTCACGATTAGCAATTGCGCCCCGGCCGTGACGGCGTTCACCGCGCTCTACAATAACAGCGCCGGACTGAACCTCCTCGGCACCGCGACGTTGACGACTTCCGACACGTTGCTCGCCTTTAACGATTTGGGCGCGCGCCAATTCAACGCCGCGCAATTGAATCTTCGTAATTCCGTCATCAAGAACAACGTCACCAACGCCCACGCCGCCGGCAGCGCGAGTCTCATCGCCACGCAAAACTGGTGGGGCAGCGCCGTCGCGGGCGAAATTGACGCCACCGTGCAGGGGCCGGTGGTGCGTTCGAATTTCCTCGCGTCCGAGCCGCTGCTCACGCCGGCCATCGGCACGTTAAACAACCTGACCCAGACCGGCAGCCGGGACGTGAACTTACGGCTCGCCTGCCGCACGGCTGATGCGATGCGCTTGAGCGAGGACTCGACATTTACTGGCGTGTTCTTTACCCCGTTCACCAATGCCGCCGCGTTCCAGCTCAGCGAGGGCGGTGGGGCCAAGACCGTCTTCGCGCAGTTTCGCAGCTTCACTGGCCAGACCAGCTCGCCGGTCAATGTTACGATTACGTACGTCACCGCCGGACCGACCATTGGCGCGTTCAGTCTCACTGAGGGGCAGGTGTTGAATCGCCCACTCTTCGTCAGCGGAAACGCCAGCGCGCCCCTCGGCATCGCGGCGCTGGAATTTTACGTGGATAATATCGGCCAAGCGACCAACACTGGCGGCAGCTTCTCGTACCGGTTCGACTTGCGAAATCTCAGCGCTGCCGTGCATCGGGTTAAACTGCTGGCCCGCGACACCGCCGGCAATTTCGCCACGCTCGAACGCAACGTCGTCATTACCCCGGTGCCGCCCCCCGCGCCCGCCATCACCGATCCGCCTTTGGACATTGCCCTGAGCACAAATACGGTCCGGATCGTAGGAGTTGCGGAACCGTTTATCGAAATTCGTTTATTCCGCTCCGGCACGATCCTTGGCGTTACGAACACCTCGGCGGCCGGTACGTTTAGCTTTGCCAATGTGGCGCTCGTCGAGGGGCTGAATCCATTAACCGCGCTGGCGATTGACGCCTTGGGCAGCGCCGGGTCGCCAGTCCGAACGGTGGTGCGCGACACCGTGCCGCCGGTGGCGCTTATCTTGGACGCCCCGGTTTATACCTATGGGGTCGGACTGACACTGAAGTGGCATTTCCCAACCACCGGTAAGCGCGCCAATTCGTTTCAGGTCTTCTGGCACACCGCGCCCATCACCAACACCAACCAAGCAAATGGCCACACGCTCCGCACGACTGGCACTCAACTCACGGTGCAGGGCTTGGCCACGGCAAATTACTATTTTTACATCGTCGGCTACGATGACGTTGGCAACGCCAGTCCGTTGTCGGCCCCAGTTCAGTTTCTTTATGACGGTGTGCCGCCGACGTTCACCGTCACGTTTGACAAACCTTCGCCCGTCGGGGTGGGTCCCCTGCGGGTCACGCTTGCGTCATCCGAGCCGGTCAGCGGCGTACCCTCGACCACCGTTCAGTTAAACGGTAGTGCGCCCGTGTTGATGACCCTCACCAACATCGCGGTCAACACCTTCGCGGGCACCATGAACGTGACGCCGCTGCTGCCGTCCGGCCCGGTAGTGTTGAACGTCTCCGCGCAGGACCTGGTCGGCAATCCATTCAACGGTCCGCCGGTCGGCGCGGCGTTAACCATTGATGTGCGGCCACCGTCGGGTGAAATCACCACTACGCCAGGGTCGCCGGTTCAGGCGACCAACGACACGCTGATAAGCGTGAACTTGCTTCTTACCGAAACTCCCAAGCTCGGCACCGTACCCACGCTTAACTTTGGACCACCGGTCGGCATCAGCGTCCCCGTCACGATGAATGGCAGTGGCACGAACTGGAACGGCACCCTCACCCTCACGCCAGCAATGGGATCGGGCCTCGGATATTTCACCCTGACGGTCAACGATGCGCTCGATAACGTCGGCCATACCATCACCGCCGGCAGCGCATTGGAAATTTACAACACGGACGTGCCGGCGCCGCCCGGCCAGCCCGTTGGATTTCAGGTCGCCAGCCTGTCCGCGGGACGCGTGCAGTTGAATTGGCTCGCGGTTTCGAACGCGGAAATTTACCGCGTCTATTCCGAGACGGGCACGAACCTCGTCGCGCCGACAATCCTGGTCGCCGATAATGTCATTTCCAACCACTACATTGACCTGCCGGTGGCCGACGGATTCTACCGCTACGTCGTCACCGCGTTGCGGCGTGGAGCGGAAGGCGCGAATTCAATTGTGCGCGTGGCGGTTTCCGATCGTACCCCGCCGTCGGCCCCGATCAACGTAGGGTTGCAGTTAGTCGCGGCGGGCCTGCAGATCGAATGGCAAGCCGGCCCCGGCCCGGCTCCCGACCATTACAATGTCTATCGCAACGGTACGCTCATCCGCACGGCGGCGGCGGCGACCACGACAATCATTGATACGCCGCCGCGCGGCATTATGAATTACGCCGTGGCCGCCGTTGATGCGCTGGGTAACGAAGCAATGAGCGTCTCAGCGACGATCGAGTTGCTCGTGGGTGCGGTGGACAATCTCCAGGCGCTCGCGAATACGGGCGGGGCGCCTGTATTGTCGTGGGGTTCCAGCGACCCGACGGCGGTGGCTTTCAATATTTATCGGAACGGTATCAAGCAAAACACGACCCCGCTGCCCGGGACAAGTTTCACCGACACCCTGCCGCCCGCCAGCGCGCTCGTCACGTACTCGGTGCGGGCACTCAACGCGACGAACGCCGAAAGTGCCGCGCGAACCGTGGATGTTTATGCTGTTGACCTCGGCTTGGTGATGAATCCCAGCGGCGGTAGCGGCAATCCGCCAACGGGCCGCTATTTCGATAACTACCATGTCAGTGTATCAAATCTGACGGCGGCGGGCGGGTTGCCGTTGCGGCAGATTGAGGTGCGCCGCACTTCGACCGCGGGTGTGTTCAATCTTGTCAGCATCGCCGGCAGTCCGGTGGGGGCGGACGACGGACTGACACGCGATCTGGCGGTGCCGTGCGCGACCGATAACTCTCCCCAACTTGTCCGCCTGCGGGCCGTCCAGGAAACCGATGTCGGTGGCAGCAGCGTAATTTACCAACGGACGTTCGACTTTCCCACGGTGCAGGCGCCGGGCGTGATGTTGGAAGTCAGCGCCAACACCTTGCCGCTGGCCGGTGGGTTGAACTCTTTTGAGGTGCGGATTTTCAATCGCGGCTACACGACCATGTATCTGGCCACCACCCGCGGCAACGGAGCGGATCCCGGCGACCTCACCATTCGGGTTCGAAATCCGCAGGGCCAGGAAGTCAGCCGTCAGGTGTTTAACGGCGCGCCGCCCGGTATTATTTTCTCCGGCGGCGTGGGTTATGTGCCACTGGCGCCGGGCGCTTCGTTCCGCGTAACCGTGCCGAACGTGCTCGTGCCGGAGGCGTTGGCCAGCAACCTCGTAACGTTCGAGGCGGTGGCGAGTGCGATTTACGACCGGTTCAGCCCGGACGGCCAGCAGTCGTCCGGCCCGTTAAACGGCACCATGCAATCGAGCCTGGCACAAACGCCGTACTACGGCACGGCCCAGACCGATCATCTGCTTTACAACAATGACCAACCAATTCTCATTACCGGCCAGGCGCTGGACCGGTTGACCGGTCTGCCCCGGGCGAACGTGGCGTTGAAGCTGGGTTTCGCCACGCGCGGCTACCGCTGGTATCGCGAAGTAACGACCGACGCGACCGGTAATTATTCCTATAGCTACAACCCCGGCCCCGGCCTGGCAGGCAGCCTCACGATCTGGGCCGCGCATCCAGATGTGGTGGATCAACTCAACCAGGCGCAAATCCAGATTTACCGCATTTACGCCACCCCGACGGCGGGCGACATCCGGATGTCGAAAAACGACACGCTCGGATTCTCCATCGTCATGTTCAATCCGGGCGATCAGGCGCTGAACAACTTCACAGTTGGCGTCCAGGTGTATGAAATGCAGGGCACGAATCCGGTGCCGACCACGAAGGTTACGGGCGCGTTGCTGTCGGGGGCGGATTTCTCCGTCGCGCCCGACCAACGCAAGACGATAAACCTGCAACTGACGGCCGATGCCGACGCGCCGGACAACGTGCTGACGGTCTTCACATTCACCTCGGGTGAAGGCGCCACTGCCGTATTCACCGGCAACGTGGCGTTGTTGTCGCCGGTGCCGATCATCAGCGTCGTGGACCCGGGCATCGGCTATGTGGAAGTAAGCCTCGACCGTGGCCAATTGTTGAGCCGTACCGTGACGCTCGCCAACCGGGGACTGAAGGATTTGAAAGGGGTAACGTTGCTGCCGCCCACCAACCAGACGTGGATGGTTTTGAACCGACCAGCCAATCCGGACGGCTCGATCCCCTTGCCCGACCTCACCGTCGGCGGGTCGAATTCCTTCACGGTGGTCTTTACGCCACCGGCTGACACGGCGCTTGGATTCCATCAAGACAAGATTCTCGTTCGCGGCACGAATAACCCGGGGACGTTCGACGTGAACCTCTACGCGCGGATCACGTCCGACCAGTTGGGCGCGGTGCAGTTCTGGGTGGACAACATTCTCGGCTTCGATGTGCCGAACGCCACGGTGCGTTTGCGCAACACGAGTTTACAGATTGAACTGCCGCCGGTCCAAACGGACATCAATGGGTTGGTTACGATTACCAACTTGCAGGAGGGCGACTGGTCCTGGCAGGTCAATGCGCCCGGCCATTCGGCCAACGTCGGCGTCGTAACCGTCATTCCGAGCCAGACGGTGCAAGTGGCCACGCGGCTCAACAAGAGTGTGGTCACGATTAACTTTTCCGTCGTGCCGGTACCGTTTACCGACCGGTATGAGATTCGGCTGGAGCAGACCTTCGAGACGCATGTGCCGTTGCCGGTGTTGGTGCTTTCGCCGATCTACATGGAGTTCAACAACGTCGCGCCGGGATTCGAGGCGAGCTATATTGTGACGGCGAAGAACGAGGGGTTGATTCAGATGGAGAATCTGACCATCACCGGTTCACATAGTGCTTCAGCCACGTTGACCCCGCTCATCACCTACGTGCCGTTTCTGCTCCCGCAACAGACCATCGAGATTCCAGTCCACGTCACGTATTCGGGAACCAATGCGCCCGCGCAACAGAGCAATCCATTGGTTGACTGCTTGCCCAATCCGCTCGGCTTTTTGGATGACATTGGTCCCTTCACGGACGGCTTGGCGGCCATTGCCAACGCGGAAGGTCGCTGTGTTCGGGACAACACCTTGCTGATGTGCGCCGGCGCGTTTGCGATGGGAATGCGGATCATCGGGGACATCACCGGCGTGTTCGCCAGTGTCGCGGAACAAGCGGCCTCCTATATCGGGTGCGTGCTCGGTTCGCTGCTGTCCAATCTCGGGGGGTTCGGCGGCGGCGCAGGCGGGGGCAGCGGCCCAACGCAATCCTCAGTCCAGAACTTTGTCCCGACTGGTAGTGGCTGCTTTGCGGCGGAGACCCGGGTGTTGCTGGCGGACGGACGATTCAAGACGATTGCGGAAATCAAGCCCGGCGACCTCGTAAAAACCGGCCCCGGTCAAAATAATGTGGCGCATGTTGTCGAGGCGTTTGAGTTAACGAGCACCAAGGGTCGGGAAATTAAGTTCACCTGGCCAGGCGGTGACCGGAGTGATTTGTTGCGGACGACAGATGAACACTTGTTCTGGGAGGACACGCAGGGCTGGGTGGAAGCGCAGAAGCTCAAGGCTGGGGACTGGCTGTTGGACGATGCAGGCCGCCGGGTGCAAGTCACCGAAAGTCGGCGACTTGAGGGGTCATTGCCAGTGTTCACCTTCCGGCTACGCGAGGATCCGGCCTTCTATGCCAACGGGGTATTGGTGCATGACCTCTGCGGTTGGTGGACATCGGAAGCTCCGGTGGCAACCCCAACGCGCGGGCCGCCGGCCCTGTCGCTGGCTCCGCCGCAAACCGTAAAAATGAAATGACTTCTCTGCGTCATCGTTGGTTGTGGCGACGGCTGGTCCGTCGCGCCGGTCGCGTCGTCAGCGGATTGCTCGTGGTTTCCCTGCTGGCGGTGCCGACTTATCCGCCGCGGGCGTCGGGCCAACAGCAACAACAGGGCGTTTGCGCCCGCGTCAAGATCGTCATCCTTCAGGAACTCGCGCTCGAACGGGTCGGCTTCGAGGCCACGCTGGAAATCACCAACAATGACGGCGATGATCCCATTACCGATTTCTTCGCGGCGCTCACGTTCGAGAACCCGCAACTGACGACCAACAGCGTCAACGACGCGTCCGCGTTCTTCTTTGTGCGGGCGCCGACCTTTGAGAGCATCAATGGCGTCAATGGCGACGGTGTAATTGTTCCCTCGGCCAAGGCCATCATTCGTTGGTTCATCATTCCCAAACCGACCGCCGGGGGGACGACACCCGATGGCATTCGCTACCGGGTCGGTTGCCGGCTGGCCGGGAAAATTCGCGGCGTCGAAATTCCGTCGAACGTGTTGCTCGCGATCCCGGCCCCGATTTTCGTCAAGCCGGATCCACAACTGGAAATCACCTACTTCCAGCCGCGCGATGTGCAGGGTGACGATCCGTTCACACCCCAGGTGGAAAGCCCGGTTCCGTTTACCGTCGGCGTGCTCGTCAAGAATTCCGGCTACGGCATGGCGCGCAAGCTCAAGATTGATTCCCAGCAGCCGAAGATCGTCGAGAACCTTACGAGCCTGCTGATCGTGGCCCAGTTGCTCGGCGCCCGCGGCAACGACCAATTCCTGGCGCCGCCCACCCTCACCGTCAATCTCGGTGACATCCCACCGGGTCAAACCCGCAAAGGCGCGTGGGACATGATCACCTCGCTTTCCGGCGAGTTCGTTGAGTTCAAGGCCAGTTACACCCATGCCTCCGAGCTGGGCGGACAGGACACTTCGATCATTAAATCGCTGAACGCCTATTTCATTTCGCACGAAGTCCTCAATGACCAACCCGGCCGGGACAACCTCAAAGATTTCCTCGCCGACACGGACAACGACCCGGATTTCCTGCCCGACTCGCTTTACGAAAGCGAAGGCAACGTTCTTCCGGTCAATACACTCACGAACGCGGCGGTCGTTGGTTCCGCGGGACCAGGCGGAAGCTTCACCGTAAACCTTACGGCCGATCGGACGGGCTGGGGCTATGTGCGGCTCAATGATCCCGGGCAGGCCGTGTTGCCCATCGCCAGCGTGGTGCGGTCGGATGGGAAAATCCTGAACCCGAACAATTACTGGACCAACATCCGCTACGAGAAAATCACAAACAATAAACGCACCTTCCTCAACCTCTTCGACCTCGTTGATCTCGGCAATTACACCTACACCGTCACCTATGCCGAGACTCTCGTTGACGTGACTGCGCCCGTGACAACCATGCGCTTTGCTGGTTCGGTCAACCCGACCGGCGGCAAATACTACATCACGCCCGACACGCAGATGTATTTCACTTCCGAGGATGTCAGTCCGGTGAGCATTGTTTACAGCATCACCAACGGACCGTTTCTGCCCGCGTTACCCTTCTTCCTCACCGCGCCGGGCGAATACCCGGTCGTGTTTCGTGCCACCGACACGTACAACAATCTTGAAGCCAATCATACCAACGTCCTCGTCGTGTCGGACAGTAGCGCGCTGGACTTCGCCAGTGTCGGCAATCCGGGCGGGCCGATTTATGTGCCGGGCGACGCCCTCTCCGTCCGCGCGTTCAACGCGCCGCTGCCGTTCCAAGCTTTGTTCGATCCCAGTCCGGTGAATGCGCAGGTGGAAGTATTCCAAGGTGTGGTCGGCTGGGCCACGGTATCTGGATTACCGTCTTCGCCGACCGCCGCCAACATTGCATCGCTCACCATTGGGGGCGAGAACGTGGACTATTACCGCTATCGTTTGAACGGCAGCGCATGGAGCGTAGAGCAACCGATCGCCACGCCGCTCAATTTCGCCAGCCCCAGCCCCGGCGTTCAGACCGTGGCGGTGCTGGGCCGTTCGCGTTACGGAAGTTACTTCGACGCTTCCAATGCCGTGGCGGTCACCTGGGTTGTGGATCCGAACGCGCCGGCTGCGCGCATTACCGGCACGCCAGCCACGCCTTCACGCCTGCGCACCGCCGCACTCCACATTGCGGGCAACGGCGTTACGGCCTTCCGCTGGACGCTCAACAATGGTTTTTACCGACCCGAAACCAATGCGCCTGGCGATGTGACGATCCCGATCACCAGCAGCACGACCCAGGCGTTGCTATTCGCGGTCCTCGGCAAGACCAACGGCGTTTTCCAGCCTACTAACTCGCCCACGACGGTGGCATGGTTTTACGATCCGATGTTCAGTTACCTCCAGCCGACTTTGCCGCGCGTGCGGAGCATCACGTTCACGAACATCGGCACCAATCCGCAAGTCTTCGCGTGGGACGGCCGCAACGATAGCGGTACCGTGCTGTTGCCGGGATGGTACACCGAACGACTTACGCTGCGGGATCAGTTGGGCCGGACAAATTTCACCACGCGCCTGGTGCAAATCGGTGACCTGGCTGGCGCGGCCAGCGTGCTTGCCGATCCGTCGCGCGGCCCAAAGAATCCGCACGCGCGGGGCCGTCGGGCGGTGTGGCAGGACCAGAGCGACGGCAATTTCCAGATTTACGCGCAAGACTTGAGCGGGAGCAACACGATCCTGAAAATTACCAGTACCAGCCTTAGTCAGGAAAATCCGCGCACCGACGGCCGCTACGTCGTTTGGCAGGGCCGGCAGGTCAATGGCAATTGGGACCTTTACCTTAAAGACCTCACCGTTACCAACGCCCCGACGCCCATCACCGCCACGGTTGGGTCGGATGAAATCAATCCGGCGATTGACTGGCCATGGATTGTTTACCAAACACGGGCCTTGAACACGCCCAATGCGCCGTGGCGGTTGCGGGCCCTGAACCTTGTCACCGCGCAGTCGTTCCTCGTTTCAGCCTCTACGCAGGATCAACTGGACCCGGACGTGCAGGCGGGCCGGGTGGTGTGGCAGGATTGGCGTGATGTGGGACCGGGGGAAATTTATTTCCACAACCTCGAATCCGGTGAGGAGCGCCGTCTCACAACCAACTCTTTCGGCCAGTATCATCCGGTTCTGTACGGCAACTTCATCGCATGGCAGGACAATCGCAACGGTGAAGTGGACCTCTATGGCTACGATTTGTTGCGTCAGGCCGAGGTGCGGGTCACGAGCACGGCAGAGAACGAGACGCGCCCATTCCTCGACGGTCCGTGGCTGGTTTGTCAGGAAGACTCACTCGGCCCGCTGACGGCCAACGTGCGCCTCATCCACCTCCCGAGTTTGGGGGCGGTACCGATCACGCGGAGTCTCACGCTGAAGGATCGTCCGACGCTGGCGGGCGGCCGGGCCTTGTGGCTCGACACGCAAAACAATCTTTCAAGTTTGCTCATGGCGGATCTGCCGGCGTTGCAAGGCGTTTTCCAGAACCGGAACGCGGTCGTCGTCACCGACGCCCTAGCGGCGAACCAGCAAAGCGCCCACACGCTATTGACCCTCTGGCACGCCCAGGTCGGTGTGCAGGAAATCACGCATTACACGTCGCTCGTGCCCTCGGTCGTTAGTGAGTCGGCTTACTGGACCAATGGCGCCCCGGCGGGGCCGAATTTTGTCCTCACGCCCGGCAGTTTCCTGTGGGTTAAGTTTGCCAACGCGCGGGTCCTCGATCTTGGCGGGAACAACCCCGGTCTGGTCAATCTCCCGGCGGGAGTAAGCGTTTTGAGCCACGCGCGCTTCCCCAACGGGTACACGGCGTTTCGCCTGCTCAACCAACTGGGCCTGGGCACGGCGCGAGGCGTGCGCATGTTGGATTCCGAATCCGGCCGCTGGGTGGCTGCCGAAATCCAAGGCGGACGTCCGGTCGGAACGGATTTCACCATCCCGAACGTGGCCGTGCTGATGCTCGACTTGACCGGCCCGGCCAACAACTTCATCCCCTTGTCACCATGAAAACTTTCTCTCTCGTCAACTGGCTAGGTGGGGCGGTGCTGATTTGCGGCACGACGGCGTTGGCCATATCCCCCGCGGAAGTGCAATCGCTTCAGGCCGCCGGCGAAAAAATTACATTTCTGGATGTGCGCTCCAAGGTCCTGTTTCAACAGGGCCACATTCCCGGCGCTATCAATGTTCCGGCCGCGTTGGTGCCGGCCAAGCAATTGCCGCCCCTGGGCCGCGTCGTGGTGTATGACGATGGGCTCGGCCGCGAAACCGCCCTCGCTGCCATGACCGCGCTCAATCAAAAGACAGGCATTACGGCGGGGGTGCTGGACGGCGGTTTCGCAACGTGGGAATCCGCGCGCGCTACCACGACGAAGGCTGCGGGGATGAAGCCCGAGGAGATCCAATTCATCACCTATGCCGATCTGAATGAGACCCAGAGCGACAGTGTCGTGCTCGTGGATTTACGCAAAGAGCCAGCGCAGTTTCGTCAGGCCTCCAGCGCCACGCAACCGACGGACCCGCCCGCGCCACTGACGGATTTACGGCAGCAGTTCACGAAAGCTCGCGGCATAACCCATTCACCTTTTGATCTCCCACCGACGCGCCAGTCGAACACCGGGAACACGTCCCCGCCCTTGCTGGTGTTGATTGACGATGGCGATGGGGCAGCGCAGATAATGGCACGGACGCTCAAGGCCAACGGCGTTTCGCGCTTTGCCATCCTGGCGGGCGGCGAGCAAATCCTAGCGCGCCAGGGTCAGCGGGGGTTGGGACGGACCGCCTCCACCATTGTCGTCCATCGTCCACCTGGCGTTCCACTTACGAATACCAACCGATGAACCTCATGCGCGCAAACTTTCCCCAGCAACGTGGCCGGTTCGCCCGGCGATCCGGCGTGGCGCTGGCACTCTGCGGTTGGCTGGCCTGCATGGCATTGCCAGTGACGGTCAGCGCCATCACCAACGTTACGGTTGTCAATGTAACCCCGGCGAGTTTCACCGTGCTTTGGCGGGCGACGGATTTGAACCCGTCCATCGCGGTGTTCGCGGATGCGGGCGGCTTGACGAACCTCGCGGGCCAGATGGGCATCGAACCGTTTCCCCTCCACACGGGCAATCCAGACCTGACCGCCGGCTATCAACGCCGGCTGGGTCGTACCGCGCTCCAGCAGAAGACGCGCAGTTACGGCCTCGTGCAGATGCGGGTCACTGGTTGCCGTCCGAACACTACTTACTATTTTCGTCTCATCTCCACGCCCGCTGTGGGCAGTCCGGAAGTGTATCCTGCTTCCGGCCCGTTGCCTGCGGTGACGACCCCGGCGGAGAACACTTTCGTAGTGAACCACCAGCAGCTCATCATTGACGTTCCCGGTCTGGACATTGAAGGCCGGGTCGTCCTGCTCACCCATACCAACGCCCCGTATCCGCTGGCGGCGGTACTCGGGGATGGGGTCGGGACGAACCAGGTTTTCTTCGATGTGAATAATTTATTCGATCGCACCAGCGGCAGGAATTTCACGCCGTTGGGCGTGCAGGAATTTGCGGCGGACGTTCTGGGGCCGAACCAATCCGAGCTGGCGGCGAATTTCACCCTTAATTTTGGTGCGAATTTCACGGTCGCCCAAACCACGTCCGGCTCCGTGGGCAACGAATTCTTCGCAGTCTATGTCGGCTCGACCATCGTCGTTACCGGCCAGACCGGGGGCGTAACCCTCAATGGCAATTCCAGCGTGGGGCTGGCGACCATCAACATGACGCTCGACCTTCCGCCGGGGCGTCTGACGAACTTTGCGTTGGCGGCGCTGGCGCCGGAATTGAATCCGGCCGCGAGCACGGTCACGTCCTTGGGCGGATCTTCGTGGCTGCTGCACTTCGTGGCGCAGGCCGGCCAGAGTTTTAGCGGGGCGAAGCCACTGGGGCAGTTAACCTTCACCGCCGTTGCCGGCCAGTCCTCGGCTTTCGTGCCGTTGCGCGTTGCCGATCTGGCCACGACCAAGCCGGATGCATCATCGGTTTCGCAGTTGGTGGCGCAATCCGGTCGCGTGGTCGTTGTGGGTTATGAGCCACTGCTGGAGGCATTACGCGCGCCGGACGGCGCGCGCACATTGATGCTCTATGCCCGCACCAACGCTGCCTATGCCATCGAGTATGCCAACACGCTGTCCGGCTCGAATCGGTGGACATCCTGGGTACGCCTGCCGATGACGAACCTTTCGGCGACCCTCCAGCCCACGCAACCGATCGCCCCGGCGATCTTCTACCGGGCGTACGAGTTTCAGGCGGACCCGCCGGTGCTGGAGGCGCAGTTGGCGGCCGACGGGACGCGCTCGCTCTTGCTTTACGGCAAACCCGGAGCCAGTTACGCCATCGAGTATCGAACCAATCTTTTTGGCGGCGGTTGGCTGCTGCTGGGACGCGTCCCGATGACCGTTTCCTTCAACACGGTCTCGAGCCCATCATCGGGCCAGCCAAACCTTTTTTATCGCGCGTACGAATTTACGGCAGACCCGCCGATTCTCGAAGCGTTACGGCCAACCAATCACACGGGTTCGGTGCTGCTCTACGGCATGCCTGGACGCAGCTATCGCCTAGAGCAAGCCGCCAGTTTGGGGCCGACGGCGACGTGGACTACCGGTCCCCAGCTCAACCTGACCAACTCCTTTTCCCTCGTTCCTAGAATGAGTGTCACGACCAATATTTTCTTCCGCGCGCAGCAGGAGTAAGGAGATTAAGATTCCGCGTAAGACTAAAACCAGCTACGCTCCGGGCATGAGCGCGTTCCCCGTCAATCTCGAGAAAGCAACCCAACTCGCCCAGCGCATGACCGCGTTGGGCGTAAATGAGGCGGACATCGAGGAAAATTTCGTCCGCTGCGGCGGCCATGGCGGGCAGAACGTCAACAAGACCTCGACCTGCGTGATGCTGCTGCATCGTCCGACCGGGTTGCAGGTCAAATGTCAGGAGACGCGCCAGCAAGGTCTCAATCGCTTCATCGCCCGCCGCGTGTTACTCGACAAGATCGAGGAGAAAAAGAATGGGTTCGTGGCCGCGCAACGCGCCGAGATCGAAAAAATCCGCCGCCAGAAACGCAAACGCTCGCGCCGCGCCAAGGACCGGATGCTGGCGAACAAATCCCATCACGCCACCAAGAAAGCATCACGCCGGTCGGTAGGCGGGGAATAGCGGATCCCGAGGGAGTTCAAGACCATCAGTCGCCGAAAGATTTTCGTCCGCGTGACGCTGCCGCCCACAACGTTCAAACCAAATTGATAGCTGCATCCACCGCCAAGACATACGACATTGCACCAAACCCGGCGATTTGGCCCCGGCAAACCGGAGCGATGAGCGACTTATGGCGGAATTCCTCCCGCGCGTGGGTATTTGAGAGATGAATCTCAATGGTCGGCACGCCCACGGCGGCGATGGCATCCCGCAAGGCCACACTGGTGTGCGTGTAAGCCGCCGCATTCAAAACGATCACCTCGAACGCCCCTTTCGCGCCCTGAATCCAGTTGATGAGTTCGCCCTCGAGGTTCGTCTGGCGAAAATCAAGCTCGACACCTACTTCGCCCGCCCGCTTCCGCACCTTGGTTTCAATCTCGGCCAACGTCGTCCGGCCATAAACGGCGGGCTCGCGTTGGCCGAGCAGATTCAAGTTCGGGCCGTTGAGGAAAAGAATCTTCATGGCGGCCGAGCCTAGTCCGCGATGCGTGGCTTGTCGATTCGTTTCCCCGTCGTTCCCATCAGCCAGCCGGCAAAGGCAAACGCCGGCCAGGCAACGGACGGAACGTAAAGGGGAAACTCGACGAATGCCTGGATTGCCCAGACCAGAAGGCCCAACCACACCCCAAAGCGTAAAACGAAGCCGTCGTCGTTCAGCCTCGAGTACCCCACCCGCAGCACGCCGATGATAAACGCCGCATAGATCACGAGTCCTGGAAAGCCGGAGTCCGAGGCCTGCTGCAAATAATCGTTGTGCGCCAACCGTGCCATTTCCGACTCCGGCCGCTTCACTTTCGCATAGACGACGCTGAATGTTCCCGGCCCGTTGCCTAAAACCGGTTTGGCCACCGCCGTGTCCCACGCCGCGCGCCAGTAATCAAACCGGGCCACCACACTCGTGGCTCCCCGTTGGAAGAACCCGGCATATTTCCAGCCGAACCCCGCGAGGCCGGCCGCGAGGACAACGCCGACCACAATCAGTTTCATCCGGTTGGAAAACTTCAGGTGGAGCAGCGTGATCAATCCCGCCAGTAGCGCCAGGAGCCAGCCCCCCTTGGAGCCCGACCAATAGAGACACCCCAGCGCTCCGGCGGCCAGCAGACTGCCCAACAGTGCTCGCGCCCCAATTGTAAATTGCTTTCGCGCCTGACAAACCCACGCCAGGATGGGCGGAAGCAACAACAGAATCGCACCCGCCAGGGAGTTGGGATAGAAGGACGTCGCCGAAATCCGGTCGCTGGCAATCCGCTTGAAGAGTTCCGGCGGCACAGTTTTCATTTTTGGAAGTTCGTAGGTGTAAAAGTACTGGCGCGTTTCCTCCAAGCCCCCGAAGTGTTGACCAAACCCCACGACGAGCATGGCTACGAACGCCGTCACGATCGGCCACATGAAAAACGCCGCCCCCTGGTTGCGGTTCAAACAAAACAATCCGCAATAAAAGCAAACCACGCCGACAGTGAAATGTTTGAGGGTGGCCCGGGAGAGGTCGGCATCCACGGTCTGCGTTGCCGCGACGCATTGCCACGTCAACCAGGCGATTGGTACTGCGATCAGCCAGCGCGGAATATTTGTTTGCCATCGAGCGACCGCAACGCCCAACAATGCGAGCCCACCCACCAACCAATAGCCGATTCCCACCGGCCATTGGCCCAGCAGCCATTCAAATCCACTCGTCGGCGGCGCGACCCATTCCGCCACCATGGGTGAGTCACCCATCACCGGCGGGATGCTGAACTTGAGCAGGGCCAGTCCGACAAACGCTCCAAACAAGCTCGAAAAGATGCGCGGGGCCCAAATCTGGAACTGGGTTGCCGGCGGATTGGATTTGGATGCCATCGGTATGATTGTTCGAGCGCGGCTGTGAATTGTTACAGGTTCAATTTTAACAAACCTACTTCCAGTGTCAGGGCCTCCTGCACGTTCGTGTAGAGCAGGCGCTGCGTTTGTTCCACCACTTGCAAATTCTCCAAAGCCTTCGGGGATGTGAGCCGGGCTGCTACCCGTTCCGCGCCGGCAACCTTGGGAAAATTCAAGAACTCCTGCCCGCCGGCCAAAGTGAGCAACCACACGTCCCGCAACCACCATTGCACCAGCAGGAGCAGGTCGGAGCGCTGGCGCCGATATTCCGCTTCGATGGCCGCCTTCAATTCATCTTCCCACCGTTCGCGCAAATCTTTCTCCACGTCATCGTATTTTTCGAGCGGCGACCGCGCCGTCAGTTCCTCCTCGATCCGCGCCCGCATCTCGGCCAGTCGCCGCGCCAGCACGTCCAGCAGCCGGTACCGGCCCAGCAAACTTTTCTGTTCCGCGCCCGCCATTGCGCTGAACCCCGCCAGCCAGTCCAGCAACGCGGTGTCCCACTTGCGCGCGCCTTCACCCGCAAAGTTCAACCGCAGGCAGCGGGACAAAATCGTCTCCAGAATCCGCCCCGGTTCCGTGCTCAATAAAATCAGGACCGATTTGGGCGGCGGCTCTTCCAGCGTCTTGAGAAACGCATTCGCCGCTTCCGTCTTCAACCGATCCGCCCCCACGATCACCGCCACCTTGAACCCCGCCGCCGCCGGTTTAAGTTGAATTTCGCGCATCAAGTCCCGCATCTGATCCACCAGGATCACCCGCAGCCGGGACTCGGGCCGCACCCAATGCACATCCGCGTGCGTCTGTCCGTCAATCTTCCGGCACGTCGGACATTCATCGCAGCAATCCACGGCCACGCCGCCATCCTGCACCGGTTGCTCACAATTTAACGCCTTCGCCAGCGTGCGCGCGAGCGCCTCCAGTTCGGTGAGTTGTTGGCCAAAAAATAAATAGCCGTGCCCCAGCCGTCCGCGGGACAAAGACCGTTGCAACAACGTCACGCCCTGCGTCTGTTCGGGGAAATCTTTGAATGACATTGAGCCTTTTATTTCAATGGCCAACCAACCTGTTCTTGAATCGTCGGGTCAAGTTGCATCATTGGCTTGCGCGGCCAGCAGCGTTGCCCCGAACAAGGCGGCTTTGGGTCTCGCTCGGATATTCATCAAAAGCTGTCATCACCAAGAGTTACCAATTCCCTGGGCGCGGAGCAAGGCACGCATGAAGCAAGCGCGCCACTTGGAGCAAATCACCGGAGTTGGCGCACTTGCCCCTCGACATTTACCGCAATCTCCAGCGCGGCCGGCGGCAGATCGGTCGTGGTGATTTTCCCACCTGGCCAGCGGATCCAGATTTGAGTCGGCGGCTGAGGTGTAGCCAGCACCTGAACCGCGCTGTCTTGCGACCAATAGCCGGAACCGGTGTGGATTTCGCGGGCGGGACCAAAGCGATCGCCAAATTTCAAACGCAGAACGGCTCCAATGGCTTGAGGATTGGCGGGGGGACCTTCAAGGCGAACGCGGAGACCCGGTTTAGCCTGCGTGTTGCGATAAAGCTTGGTGTCAGCCCCGTTTTGGCCGACGGCCAGATCGGGCCGACCGTCTTCATCGAAGTCGCCGACGGCGGCGCCGCGACCCTCGCCATAGACGGCGATTCCGCTGACCTGCCCGGGCATCGGGTCAAAATCTCCGTGGCCGTTGCCCCGGAGTAAAATTCCGCGCCCCGCATCGGCGCGTACGGCTTCCGGTTGAACGCCAAAAAAGTTTTGCGCGAGGAACAGGTCTTCGTTTCCGTCACCATCGAAATCGGCGACGCAGATGCCAAAGGCCGGGGAGAACTGGGCTTCAGGGGGCAGCACAACGGGTTGGAACTTTCCCTTACGATTTAAGAACAGGGTGGAGGCCAGCCAAGGAGCCGCAAGTCTTGGGGTCGTTAAGAATTTGCTGCCGAGGAGGTCCACGACGCCGGCAATGTTATAGGCGGCAAAGGTCGGGAATCTGGCACTCAAGAAAGGGAGTCCGGTTTCGATCGCCGGTTTTGGACGGGTGGGAACCACTTTCGCGAGGATGGAATCATATTCCGCTTCGATCAGGTCCAAACCTTGATTTCCAGTGAAATCGCCCCAATAAAGCAAGGGAACACCGGGTTGGTTCTGAACGCTGGTGGTGGCAATCAGGGCGGGCCGATCGTAACCGGACGCGCCGCCATTGAGTCCCCAATTGGAGGCGGCGATGTCGAGTTGCCCGTCGCCATCGAAGTCACCAACCGTCACCCCGTTCCACCATCCCACATAAGCGTCGAGACCAAGTTGCGCGGTGGCATCGCGAAAGTGGCCGTGGTCATTGAGGAAAACCCGCAGCGGTCCCCATTCACAAGCGAGTACGAGATCCGGCCAACCATCGCCATTCAAGTCGGCAAAAGTCGCGCCGCTGACCAAGCCGAGGTTGGCGAACGTGGGGTTATTGGTCAGGTCCAGAACGTACTCTCCACCACGACTGAGGAACAGCAGGGAGCTGGCGGGCGACGGCCACTTGCCAGGGATGCTCCTTCCCCCGACGAACAGATCGAGCGTTCCATCGCCATTGACGTCCGCCAAAGCCAGCGGGCCGGTGCTGGATTCCTGGCTGGGGAAGGAATCGTTAATCTTACCATTGGCTAGATCATAAGTGCGGAGGACTGGGTCGGAAGCTCGAGCATCCTTGTGATTGCTCAAGCCCACGAAAAGTTCGCTGGTATTGTCGCGGCGAGCGCCGAGGGCACAGGTTTGATCTTGCGGCGCCAGGGCGGTAAAAGCGGTGTTGGTAAGTGGGGAAAATCCGCCGTGGCCATCGTTCCGGAAGGCGGCGATTCGTCCACCGCGACCACTGGTCAAAACGAGATCTTCATGGCCGTCGTTATCAAAATCAAACCAAGCGACCCCCGGACCGCATTGACCAAGCTTGCGGGGAAGCAAAGGCTGGCGGGCAGAATCATCATACACTTCTTCGCGATGGCGATGGTTGAGTCGGGCGCTCACGTCTTCGAAGAGGGTTGCGGGCGGTTGTGCCGGCTTGCCCGACGGGGCTTCGGAACCCTGCTCGGCTATTTCGTAGAGCTGATTGGTCATTACATTGTCCACCACGCTGCGGCGACCCGAACGCCAAATCACCTCGATTTGAAACTGAACCGGCCCGGGCGGCTCGACGGGAGCGAGATGCGCTTGCGCGCGTTTACGTTGCAACGCCGCCGTCACGTCACCGGCAAAAACCCGGATCGGTTCGTCGCTGCTGAGGTAGCGCCCGCCGGCACAAATTTCCTGGCTTTGCACGAAGCGAACGGGCGTGGCCTCCGATTCAGGGCTGGCGAAATACGCGATAAGACTGACCTTGGCCCCGATGCCTTCAGTATTGGGCGGATTCCCCTTGAGCCGAATAGCAACGCGCGAAGCGGCGCTGTTGTTGCGGTAGAGACCGGTGGCGCCATTCAGGTTATTGACGACGAGATCAAGGTCACCATCGTTGTCCAGATCTGCGAAGGCCATGCCCTGCGCAACCCCGACCTGGTTGAACCCCCAGACGGCGGCCGCGTCTTCGAAAGTCAGATCGCCACGGTTACGAAACGCTTGCTTGGGTTGCATCATCCGCGGGTGGAGCAGGAGCTTCAGGGGAAACTTTTCGCGCGGCCAGGGACCTTTGGCGCGAATCACACTGTCGGTATCGAGGTCCTGGGTGTCGAACATGTGACTGGTAGTACAAAGCAGATCCTCGAAGCCATCCAGGTCCACGTCCAGAAACGCACCACTCCAGGTCCACTCGGTTTCGGCCAGGCCCGCGAAGGGAGCAATATCCGCATAAGTGGTATCGCCTCGGTTTAGTTGGAGGGTATTGCGATCGAATTGTGGACGGTCGGCATAGATTCCGATTGAGGACTGATAGGGAGCTGTCTGGGCGAGTTGCATCAGGCGCTGAGAATGGTTCCGACTCAGCATATCGGCCGCGAACAGATCAAAGAAACCGTCCCGGTTAATGTCGGCGACATCGACCGACATCGAGAAACTTGGAACATGCCGGAACATGTACGGAGGACTCATGCGAAAGAAGCCGTGGCCGTCGTTCAACCAGATGCGATCCTCGGTTTGAAAGTCGTTGCACACGTAAAGATCGGGGGCGCCGTACCCGTTGAGATCTCGAAAGGCAACGGTCAGCCCCCAATCCAAGGGAGCTTGTTTCAGTGGGTTGCCTTGCGTGTCGCGGAAACGACCGTCCGTCCACGAGGCGGGAGTGAAATGTCCATGGCCATCATTCAGGTAGAGGACGTCAGGTTCGCCGAGCTCAAAAACGCGACCGTCCGGAGTCATTTCGAGGCGATCGCTATCCTCCGGCCGAATCATGGTGCGGTTGCCAGATTTTAGGAGGAAGTAACCAGTTGATCGAACCGTGTCGGTGCGATAATTGGCAACATAAAGATCCAGGTCACCGTCACCGTCAATGTCCGCGAGGGCCAGCGTGGTCGCTCCGTATTTCCGAAGCAGGCCGCTGGTGTTGGATTCGGTGAAGTGACCCTTGCCGTCGTTGAGAAAAAGTCGCGTGCCGGTGCCGATGCCGTTGACGAGCAAATCCAGATCCCCATCACCATCCACGTCCGCCAGCGCGGCGCCGGTTGAGAATTGGCCGTCGCAGCCAACCCCCGCCTGGTCGGTGACCTCCTGGAATTGCCAGTTGCCCAGGTTGCGGTAAAGGACGTTTCGATTTTCCAAGCCGCAAAGGTAAATATCGGGCAAACCATCACCATCTACATCTCCGAGGGCGAGCCCACTTCCGTTCAGTCGAATCTGGTTCTCAGCCGCGCGCGTTTCACTCAAGACATTGGTAAAGTGGACGCCTGTTTGGTCGGGCGCCATGAGCGTAAAGCCGGGCTTGCCAGCCTTGGGCACGGACAAGGGTGCGAAGCGATATCCGGGACGGTTTTGCCAGTCGAGATCGGCCGCCGCCGCGGAGAAGGCAATTGCTGCCAGGAATAAATTGAAGGAAATATGTTTTTTCAAGTTATCGCCCACGAATGAACAGATCGAGAAAGGCTTTGGCGAAAGGCGAGCGTTCGACGGCGGCCTCGTCGAGCGCGTTGTCCCAACGCAGGCCTTCGCTGTTCGCCAATAGAATCAAAGTGAGCTGAAGGCGGGGGATTTTCAGGTAGAGGGCCGAGTAAGCTCCCTCCCAAAGGCCGGAGTGCCACATGATTTTTTCGCCGCGAAAGTCCTGGACGTACCAGCCGAGCCCGTAGGGCAACACGCGCCCGTCCGGCGCGCGGCCGGGCGTCCACATAAGTTGACGGGAGGCCTCGGTGATCAGCTTGTTTTCGGTGAGGGCGAGGTCGAAACGCGCCAAATCCCGGGCGGTGGAGATGACGCCCCCGGCGGCACCGTCACCCTGTGGAGCCGGAGGCGGGGAAAGAATGTAATGGTCGTTTTCCCAATGCCAGGGTTTTGCGAGTGATTCCGCCAGCGGACTGGCGAGGGGAAGCTTGCGATGGATCCGGGCGGAGCGCGTCATCCCGGCGGGGATAAAGACAAGTTGCCGCGTCAATTCAGAGAAGGGAGCTTTGGCCACCTCGGCCATGGGGCGCGCCGCCCAAGAGTAGGAAGGTGGGTTATAGTAGAACCGCGTGCCGGGAATACCATTCACCTGCATGGCGAGGACATGTCGCAAGGTGAGGGAATGCGTTTCATCACCGCCATAGTCTTTGAAAAAGAGCCCGCCCTGGGCCCGCACTTCCCTCTGAAACTCCGCGAAGCCGGTGTAGTTGGTCATCGGGAGATCCAAATTCAGCAGACCTTGCTCCACCAAATGCAATGCAATCACGGCGGCGATGGGCTTGGCGACGGAGGCGATGTTGAACGGCGTATCCACCGTCACCGGCGTTTGCGCTTCCACGTCGGCGTAGCCAAGGCCTTGAACGGCGACGATCTGCTTGCCATTAACGATGGCCACAGCCAGACCCGGAATGTGATTAGCGAACCGTAGAGAATCAACTTCCGTCAAATAGCGAGCGACCGTAATCGCGATTGGTTCTGGGGCGCGGACCTTGGTCACGGTGGGTTCCACCGCGGACAGACTGGCGGCAAAGACTAATCCGAGCAGCGCTACGCGCCGGCGCGGTTTCAGGCATTTGATACGAATTTGGCTTTTCAAGCAGAGCCGACGATAGGCGCACCAGTCACGTTTGGACAAGAAAAACTCCAGTTCGACGGTTCACTTGTGGTCGGCGTGATGGTGATGAACCGGCGACTTACTGGCCGGCGACAATGAAAAACTCTGGAGATGCAAGTCCGTTGCCTTCGCATCCCCCTCTTGAATGCGATACGCGTGGTTGACTTGCAAACCGGCCAGGGTTTGGCGCAGACCCGTCGTCGGCCAGAAAACTTCCACTTCCGCGATCACCTTGGCTTCGCCGAGGCCGATCTCCTGGCGCAGCGGGTTCGCGCCAAAACTGCCGCCCGAATTGACCGTCTTGTAAATGGCCCGCCGGCCTTGGGCCGTCTCCACCGTCACCTTGATCTGAGCGCCAATAGCCGCGCGATTCGACTTGATGCCGACCAGTTTCAATTTGAGCCAGTTATTCCCGTGGCCGGGGTTTTCAAACAGCGCGTTCCGATAAAAATCGCCGCTGTACGCTCCACCAATCGAAATGTAAACGTCCTGATCCCCGTCGTTGTCGAGATCGCCAAAAGCAATCCCATGCCCCTTTTGCAAATGACCGAATCCGCCCGAGGTGGTGACATCTTGAAACCGCCGCCCACCGTCGTTCCGAAACATTCGATTCGGTATGATGGTACTCAACTCCGGATCGCCCGTGCCGAGGTAAAAGTCCAGAAACCCATCGTTGTCGAGATCACCAAAGTTTCCCGACATGCCCAAGAGCACCTTGGCGACTCCCGCTTCCTCACTTATTTCTTTAAACGTCCCGTCGTGATTGTTCCGGTATAAACGAGACCGCACCCCAAGATTCGGTAAACCGAGGTAATCCTTCGCCACCGTGCCAACATCCTTCACTCCGTATCCGCAGGCGAAAATGTCGAGCCAGCCGTCATTATCAAAATCAAAGAACCAAGCGGGAAAACTGAAAGCCGGCTCCGTGACGCCCGCCGCCACCGCGACATTCTTGAATTTCCATGCTCCCGTCAGCGACTTGTCCGGACTTTGCGGCCCCTCGTTGTGAAACAGGATATTGGGCTGCCCGCGAAAGGAGACGTACAGATCCGGCCAGCCGTCGTTGTCGTAATCCCCACTGGTCACCGATTTGCAGAGACCGATCGCATCCACCCCCAAAGCTGCCGCGCATTCCGTAAACGTGCCGTCCCCATTATTCCGAAAGAGTTCGCAGCGATTCGTGTCGCCCCCGCTCGTTTCGTTACCAATAAAAACATCGAGGAACCCGTCGTTGTTGAAATCAAACCAAGTGGCCGTCTGGGTCGGATGGAAGCTCAACAGCCCGGCAGCCTCGGTCACATCCTCGAAGGTGCCGTCACCGTTGTTCCGTAACAATGAATTTGGATGATGCCCCTGAGCTTCCCACCAACCGCCGCGTAACACTAGCACATCCAAGAAGCCGTCATTGTTGTAGTCGGCCTGCACCATGTTCAGCCCCCCGACTTCGCCCAACAAGCTCGCCACTTCGGTCCGATCCGCGAAAGTGCCGTCCCCATTGTTGTGGAAGTAACGCAACTGATCACGCAAACCCCACGCGCAGATCATCAGGTCGAGGTTGCCATCGTTGTCGAAGTCATCCATCACCACGCTGCCCGCGAGATCGTTGAGGTCGAGGCCCAGATTGCCGGCGATATCATAGAAACGTTTGATGTCAAAATCTGACGCGAAGGCCTTTGGGGGAATCAGCCATTGCGGCGGCACCTGGCCCGGATGCTCACCCAGCGTCATATAGGCGATGTTCAGCAACCAGCCCGCTTTGAAATCATTTGGTTCCGTCCGGAGTTGTTCGCGGAGGATTTTGATCGCCTCCTGTGAGCCGCGCGGTAATTTGTGGACTCCGTCACCCTGGATCGGGGCCAGACAAGAATTGATCGAATGATTGCTCAGGCAATTTTCTTGTTCCCCCAAGCGCAACCACGCCAGTGCCTCATACATCCGGATCAGTGACAGCTTATCCGGCGGGATCGCAGGTTGCGCGCCCGCACCTCTTCCTGTAGGAGTCGGAACTGCGCAATCGCCTTTTCACTCTCGCCGGAATTCAACAATTCCAGCGCGTAACGGAAGCGGGGGCCAACCAACTTCATCGGGGGATCCTGCGGACTGTTCTGGGCGAGGGCCGCTTGCAGTTGTCGTCCAAAGATTTCCGCAGCTTCCCGATTAAGAAATGGAGTCGCCATTGGATCGGCTTCGGTGGCAATCTTCAACAAACGCTCGCTCATGCGCCGGGTGCTGGACGCCGGCGCACTAAAAGTGGTGGTGCAAGTGAGAGTAAGCGCAATGCCCAGGGACAGGATGGAATGAAACCCACACTGGACACGCCTGATTGCCGTAAAATCTTGGATAAGAATTTGATTTTTCAAGCTGGTTTAAGGATAGCTGCTTTGCCGCGTGCGGCCAAGAAAAACTCCAGACCAACAAGTATTCCACATGGGCGCGTGGAATTCTTGCGCACCGAAAATGCGAGTGAGAATGTCGGGTTGGCAAAGGACCCTCAACTTGCTATCGTCCGCGCCGATGTCTGACCCAACGGTCGCAACCCACCTCCCCTCGAAGGCGAAAGTTTTCTTTCGTCGCCTAACCAGCACGGTAATTCTCTGGACCATCGTCCTGGCCGCAATGTTCTCGGGCAACAAACTCATTGCTGACTATTTTTTTGCGCTTTTCATGGTGGTGCTGGCGTGCGTCGGGTTGATGGAATTCTATGGGCTGGTGGAGAAACGGGAGCTGGTTTGTTTCAAAGGCTGGGGGATTTCGGCCGGGGTGTTGTTGATGGTCGGCACCTTTCTCCATGTGACCGGGCATCTGGGCATTCACGATTCGCCGTCGCGGGTGAACGACTTTGAAACTAGCTTCCTCATCCTGTTCGTTCTCGGCTTGTGCGTGCGGCAATTTGTGGCCCGCCACAACACAGCCGGCATCCTCGCCATCTCCACGACGCTGTTCGGTCTCATGTATGTCCCCTGGCTGCTGAACTTCATCCAGAAAATCAACTTCTTCCCCGGCATCCACGACCACGGAAAATACTACGTCCTCTATTTCATCTTGGTCACCAAGTTCAGCGACTCCGGCGCGTATGCGGTCGGCTCGCTCATTGGCAAACACAAGATGATCCCGCGCATCAGCCCGGCCAAAACGTGGGAGGGCTTCGGCGGCGCCATCGTCGTAGCGACGGGCGCGAGCCTGATTTACGCGCACTATTTTGCCGACAAAATGCCCGGCATGACACCGCTGCATGCTGTGGTGCTGGGCATCGTATTAAGCTCAACCGCCGTCATCGGCGACCTCATCGAGTCACTTTTCAAGCGCGAAGCCGGGGTGAAGGACTCGGGGAACTTCTTTCCCGGCATCGGCGGCATCCTCGACTTGCTGGACAGCCTGCTGTTTAATGCGCCGATCATGTATTTGTATTTGCGGCACATCCTCACCCATCCATGAAGAACGTCGTTCTCTTAGGCAGTACCGGCTCCATCGGCACCAGCACGGTGAAGGTGGCGGAAGATCTGCCCGACCGCATCCGGTTGATTGCACTGGCAGCGGGCAGTAACTCCGAACTCCTGCTTGACCAGACGCGCAAACATCAGCCCGCCGCCATCTCCATCAACGATCCCGCCAAGGCCCAGGAACTGCGCGAAGCCCTCGGCACAGCGTGCAAAGTCCATTCTGGCGTGGAAGGTTTAGTGAAACTGGCCACGCTACCGGAAGCCGACATCGTCCTGATCGCCATCGTCGGCACGGCGGGCTTGCAACCGGCCCTCGCTGCGATTCGTGCGGGCAAGGACATCGCCGTCGCGTCGAAGGAAATTCTTGTCATGGCCGGTGAAATTGTGATGAACGAGGCGTGGAAATACGGCGTGCGCGTCCTGGCCGTGGACAGCGAACACTCGGCGATCTTCCAGTGCCTCGATGGCAAACCGGCGACGTCCGTCCGCAAACTCTGGCTCACGGCCAGCGGCGGACCGTTTCGCGATGCGAAGCTATGGCCAAAAGAGAAGTTTGCCGAGATCACCGTCGAACGCGCCCTAAAACATCCGTCCTGGGTCATGGGGCGCAAGATCACCATTGATTCCGCCACCCTCTTCAACAAAGGACTGGAAATGATCGAGGCGCGCTGGCTGTTCGATATCGAGATGGCGCGTGTCGGTGTGGTCGTCCATCCACAGAGTATCGTCCATTCAATGGTTGAGTTCGTGGACGGCTCGCTGCTCGCCCAGCTCTCCACCCCGGACATGTGTTTGCCCATTCAATACGCCCTCACCTATCCCGAGCGCGCCGCGAGCGACCGGGTCCAGACCGATTTTCCGAAGCTGAGCAGCCTCACGTTCGAAGCGCCCGACCCGGAACGATTCCCCGCTTTGACGCTGGCCCGCCGCGCCGGCGAGGTGGGCGGCACACTGCCGGCCGTATTGAACGCCGCGAATGAAATTGCGGTCGAAGCCTTCGTGAACCGGAAAATCAGCTTCCTGCAAATTACCGAAACCGTGAGCCGCACGATGGCTGCGCATCAGGTCGTGGCGCATCCGACGCTTGAACAAATTCTCACCGCTGACCTCTGGGCGCGGCGCGAGGCGGCGCGTTGAAAAGGAGTAGAGGAGAAAAGGGGAAGAGGAGCGGAGGAGATGTCACTGCCGGAATTCTCCCTTGCCCCCTGCCCCGTTTCCCCGCTGCGGTCTTTCCGCAGAGGCGGGTGACAAAAGCCATCATTGCCGCACCCGAGGTTTCGGCTATATTCACCACCGCTCCATCGGGAGCGAACTTGATTTAAAATGTCCATCTTGAAAATAATTCTGGTCGTATTGGAAGCGCTGTTCGCGCTGAACCTGCTCATCTTTGTCCACGAACTCGGCCACTTCCTCGCGGCCCGTTGGCGCGGTATGAAGGTCGAACGGTTCGCCATCTGGTTCGGCAAACCGATCTGGAGCAAAAAAATCAACGGTGTGGAATACGCCCTCGGTTGGATCCCCGCCGGCGGCTACGTCTCTCTGCCGCAGATGGCGACGATGGAAGCCATCGAGGGCAAAACGGAAAACACCGCCGAGCAACTGCCCAATGCTTCGCCGTTGGACAAAATCATCGTGGCATTCGCGGGACCGCTGTTCAGCTTTCTGCTCGCGATTGTGTTTGCAATGATTGTCTGGCAGGTGGGCAAACCGGTCAGCGTCGCCGATGCAAAACCGACGCTCGGCTGGGTGGTCCCAGACGGTCCGGCTTGGAAGGCCGGCCTGCGCCCGGGCGATACGATTGTAACGATCGACGACCGGCCGGTGAAGGCCTTCGGCCCGCCGACGCAAGACAGCATCACTTGGCGAGTCATCACCAGCGAGAACTCGAATCTCGCCATCAAATATGTCCGCGACGGCAAGGAAGCCCTGACCCATGTCACGCCCTTCAAACGCGCGAACAAGTGGTATGAGCGTCGGGCCCTGCGCCAGATCCTCGTCGGCCCAATTCAACCAGCGCTGATCTACGAGGTGGCCAGCAACAGTCCCGCCGCCACCGCCGGCTTGCAGCGCGGCGACGAAATCGTGGCCATCAACGGTGAAAAGATTTTCAGTTTCGCGGCCTACGACCACGCGCAGGAGTCCCAGACGAATCCGACCGCCGCGCCCGTCACATTCACGATTCGTCGCGGGACGGAACGGTTCGACCGCTCGCTGCTCGCGGAAAAACCGCTCACGCCCACCAACTTGCCGCCGTCCTTCGG
>JANYBF010000297.1 GCA_025360895.1 Verrucomicrobiota bacterium | reverse complement strand
GTCACGCGGCCGCCCGCGAGCGCAAAGCCTTCGCATGTGGTGGCGGCGGAGTGTTCGGATTCCGGCTGGACGAAGGTGATCGTGTCGCCCCATAGGTTTTGTTTGCCATTCGACACTTCGGTTTCGTAGCCGGTGCCCATCGTCGTCGAGGACGTGATGGGATACGCGCAGGCGCCGTGAGTGATGTGGGTTTCGACCCAAACGACGCCGCCCGCGCCGTCGGAAGTGGTGGGGAGGCCCGGGTAGGGAATATTTTTCGCTTCGTTGCTCATAAATTTCTTTTGAGCGAGCGAGTCGTCCACCCCAACGCCGGCCACCGTTACGCTTGGTCGGCGCAGGAATTGTCGCCTCCGCCCGCCGTATAAGTGTTTTGCTGGAGTTGAACACTACGGAGCGTTGCCATGGGAGGCAAGGGATTTAATTGCCGGTCCGAACTTTTATCGCTGGCCAATGGTTGCGGCACGGACTTAGCTTTTCTCGGAGCGAAGATGAATCGGTGCCGGCAACCGCAATTTGGACAAGACGCCGCTGAATGGCTGGGCGACGCGCATCCGCTCGTCGAGCAACTCGGCGCGGCGGACGGCTTGGCGTCCTTGCCGGCGCTGGCGGAAATCTTGGTCGCCCGACCGGTGGCGGACCTGCCGGCCTTGCGGGAGTTTCTCCGCGCTTATTACGAGCAGATCCTGCTGCCTCACGAATTGCCCGCGATCCAGACTGCGTTCGCTCGCATCTGCCGGAATGAAGTGCGGGAACTGATCGCGTACGACCAGCAGATCGCCCGCGAACCGCGGCTCCAGGAGCTGGCTGCCGCCAGCCGCCGGGTTGGTCAGGCGCAACTCCAGAAACTCCGGCCACTGCGCGACGAACGCGCGGTGCAACGCTACCTTGCCGCTGTGGAAAACCACGAGGCCCACGGCTGGCATACGTTGGTGTACGGTTTGACGCTGGCGGTCTATTCGTTGCCTCTGCGCCAAGGCTTGCTGGGTTACGCGCATCAAACCATGCGCGGATTCATTCACAGTGCGGCGCGTTCACTTCACTTTATGGAAGCGGATTGCCACGCCTTGTTCGATGAAATTTGCGCGCCCTTGCCAGCAGCGGTCGAGACGCTGGTGCGAAAATCGGTGGCGGTGTAGCGGCGGCGCGTTGCCACTGGTCGCAAGCCGTTTGCGGCCCTTCCCGGCCTCGTTTCCTCGTTGACCCAGAACCTTTGCCGGCTACCATGGGCTGTCGTTTTTTAACCTAAACTGTAACCGAAATCGAAATTGAAATTATGGCAGTGAAAGTCGCAATTAATGGGTTCGGCCGCATTGGCCGCCTGGTTTTCCGGGCGTTGGTCGAACAAGGTCTCGTCGGCAAAGACATCGAAGTTGTCGCGGTCGGGGATATCGTTCCCGCTGATAACCTAGCTTACCTCGTCAAATACGACTCCACGCAGGGTCGCTTTGCCGGCACGGTCAGCTCCAAGAAATCCGCCCCTGAAGTCGCCGAAGACGATGTGCTGGTTGTAAACGGCAAGGAAATTCACGTTGTCAGCGCGCGCACTCCGGCGGAACTGCCGTGGAAAAAATTCGGCGTGGACATCGTCATTGAATCCACCGGCCTCTTCACCGATGCCGACAAGACCAATCCTAAATCCGCCTACGGCCACATCACCGCCGGCGCGAAGAAGGTCATCATTTCCGCGCCCGCCAAGAACGAAGACATCACCGTTGTCATGGGCGTGAACGACGAGAAATACGACGGTGCGAAACACCACATCGTTTCCAACGCCAGTTGCACCACGAACTGCCTCGCGCCGGTTGTGCATGTGTTGCTCAAGGAAGGTTTCGGCATCGAAGAAGGTCTGATGACCACCATCCATGCTTACACCGCCACGCAAAAAACTGTGGACGGCCCGAGCAAGAAGGATTGGAAAGGTGGCCGCACCGCCGCACAGAACATCATCCCGTCCACCACTGGCGCGGCCAAGGCTGTCGCACTCGTCTGCCCCGAAGTGAAGGGCAAGCTCACCGGCATGGCGTTCCGCGTGCCGACGCCGACCGTCTCCTGCGTGGACCTCACCGTGAAGACCGTGAAGGACACGAGCTACGCGGAAATTTCCGCCGCGATGAAGAAAGCCAGCGAGACCTATCTCAAAGGCATCCTCGAATGGACGTCCGATGAAGTGGTCAGTACGGATTTCATCCATTGCAAATCCTCGTCCATCTTCGACGCCGGTTCGGGCATTGAATTGAACAAGCGATTCTTCAAACTCGTGAGCTGGTATGACAACGAGTGGGGTTACAGCAACCGCGTGGGCGATTTGATCAAGCTCATGCTCAAGCAGGGCCTGTAAGCCAGCGGAAAGAATTAACGAACGGCGATCCGGCAACGGGTCGCCGTTGTTCATTTTCCTTGTCTCTCCGGTTAAGGCCGTTACCGTTGTCCCGGTTAAACTCCTAATGAGTCCGCAAGCTATCGCCCGGTTGATCGGTGTCGCCATTCTGATCTTTGTCGTGGTCCTCATGGCGGCTGCGGGCACGTACGTCATTCATCCCGGTCATCGCGGGGTGGAAGTGACCATGGGCAAGGTTTCGGACGCTTTCAAACCGGAGGGCTTCGGCCTGAAAGTCCCGTTCATCACTGCGGTTTATCCTACGTCCATCCGCCAGCAGACCGCCGAGGACAAGGCCGAGTGTTATTCCGCCGATCTCCAACAGATCGTCATGCAATTGCAGGTGCTGTTTCGCATCCCCGAAGGCTCGGTGGTAAAATTATATCAAGGTTACGGCGGCGATATTTTTGAAAGTTTAATCTCCCCGCGCGTGCAGGAAGCGCTCAAGGAAGTCACGGCATTGCAAAGCGCCGAACAAATCGTCAAGAACCGCGACCAGATCAAAACCCGCGCGCTGGAACTGACGCGCCAGAAGATTGGGACACTGCTGGTGGTGGAAGACATCGTGATCGAGAACATCGCGTTGTCGAAGGAGTTGGAGCGGGCCATCGAACAAAAAATGGTTCAGGAGCAGGAGGCGGCGAAGGCCAAGTTTATCCAGCAACGTGCGCAGATTGAAGCCGACACCGCCGTCATCAAAGCCAAGGGCGAGGCGGAATCTTTCGCCATTCGTGGTCAGGCGCTCAAGGAAAACCCGACGTTTGTAGATTTGCAGATTGTGGATCGCTGGGACGGGATCACGCCACTCATCATTGGCGGCGGCGCCAATGTGATGATGACCGGACCGGACCTTGAACGCCTTCGCCAGGCTGAGCCGACCAACGTGCCCGCCGGGGCCGGGCGTTCCGGCCGCAACCCCCAGGTCAAACGATGAATCCGCCCACCCTCGCCAAACTCATCGCTGTCGCTGTGGTGGTATTTCTCCTCGTGGTGTTCGGTTCAGCCACGAGTTATGTGGTTGAACCCGGCACCCGCGGTATCAAAGTTACGCTCGGCAAGGCGGCGGATGGTTTTCTGCCGGAAGGTTTCGGGTTCAAAGCCCCGTTTATCAGCCGCATTGTGCCGGTGAGCGTCAAGCAGCGCACCTCCACCTTGCGGGCCGAATGTTTTTCCTCCGACCTGCAACAAGTCATTGTGGACGTGCGCGTGCTCTACCGGGTGCCCGAGGCCTCGGTCGTTCAGATTTACCGGCAATTCGCCGGCGACCCGTTCGACAGCCTCATTGCGCCGCGGGTGCAGGAGTCGCTCAAGGAAGTCACGGCTTCGCGGACCGCCGTTCAAATCGTCACGGATCGCGAGGAAATCAAACAGAAGGCCATCCTGACCGCGCGTCTGAAAATCAGCGCCCTCCTGTCCGTGGAAGACATCGTCATTCGCAACATTGATCTCTCGCACGAACTGGAAGCGGCGATCGAAGCCAAAATGGTGGCGGAACAGGAGGCCGCCCGGTCGCGGTTCGTGCAAATGCAAACCAAGATCGAAGCCGAGACGGTGGTGATTCGCGCCCGGGGCGAGGCGGAGGCGATTCGGGTTCGCGGTGAAGCGCTCACGCTCAACCCCGCATTTCTCCGGCTGCAAATCGTGGAGAAGTGGAATGGTCGCTCGCCGCTGGTCATCCCCGCCGACCCCAGTTCTCCGGCCGGTCTGCTGCTGCCGCTCGGCCCGGCGGCACCCGCCGCGCCATGAACCCGCGCGGTCGAGCGTTCTTGCAGATCATCGTCCTCGTCGGCGTAATCGGCGGCTTGATTTTTATTTTCCCGAAGGCGTATGCCTTTGCTGAAATGGCCGCTCGCGAGCTGCGTTATTTCTGGTGGTTAATCCTGCTCCTCGCCTTGGCGGGATGGCTCATCTGGGGCGTCAAGAGGCGCCCGTAGTTCGTTTTAACACTCGCCCTCATCCCGGCCTTCTCTCCCCCCGAGGAGAGGGTGAATCCTTCGCCGCTTCTTTGAAAAAAACCGTGCGCTGAAGTTGACAAGAGCGTCATCCATCAATCAGTGGCTGAACCATCTCGCCCCCTCTCCGTGGGGAAGGGCCGGGGTGAGCAAGGTCGTAAATCTTTTTGCCCGCGATGGAAAAGCGGCGGTGAACGCGTCTGAAGTGCGAGTGGCTTTAACCCCGCTTTCGAACTGGAACGAGGAATTC
Source organism: Verrucomicrobiota bacterium (assembly GCA_025360895.1). GTDB lineage: Bacteria > Verrucomicrobiota > Verrucomicrobiia > Limisphaerales > JADLHS01 > JADLHS01. Next base: position 342 of record JANYBF010000297.1, on the reverse strand, counting down.
ACGAATGACGATCCGGCAACGATTCACCGCTTTTTTGTGGCGGCCTTTGCCCGCGCATTCCCAAATTTGATCAAAAAGATTTTCACGCCTCACTGCGGTCGGGCGGCTGCCGTATTCAGGTTATAGTTTTCTGCTTGGCAATCTGCCCCGTCGGACGTACCACTATGCCGCTCTTTGAAAGCGGCGGACGCGTGTCCGCCATCTAGTTGTCGTCAAATGCAGGGAACGCCGTGAGAATCGGCGACGGTTGCGCCACTGTAACGGATTACAAACTCCCACAGGCCACTGTTGGTTGTGTCTGCGCCGACGGGAAGGCGGGAGTAAGGTTTGAAGTCCGGAGTC
>JANYBF010000283.1 GCA_025360895.1 Verrucomicrobiota bacterium | reverse complement strand
GCGAAGGCACATTGAGCGGGACGGCGGCGACGGCCTTACGCCGGATGCAATCCAGTTCCAATCCCTGGGGCCTGCCCGCGGCGGATCGCTCCAACTGGTCGGAAGGCCTGGGCGCACCCACGGCCCAAGAGAACCCGGGTTTTGAAGTGCTTTACTGGATCGGCTGCGCGGGATCGTATGATCGCCGGGCGCAACGCGTGACCCGTGCCGTGGTGAAGCTGTTGAAACATGCTGGCGTGAATTTCGCCATCCTGGGTCGCGAAGAAAAATGCACGGGCGAATCCGCGCGGCGGCTGGGCGACGAGTTTTTGTTTCAGGAACTGGCCCAAGCCAACATCGCCACACTGGCCAAATACAATGTCCGCAAGATTCTCGCGCACTGCCCGCATTGCCTGAACAGTCTGCTCAAGGATTATTCCCAGTTTGGCGGCCAGTACGAAGTGATCCATCACACGCAATTCATTTCCCAACTGATCCAGGCTGGCCGATTGAAAGTTCCGGACGCCGACGGCCCAGACAATACCGGCGGAGTGACCTATCACGACCCGTGTTATCTAGCGCGGGTCAATGGCATCCACGAAGCGCCGCGCGCGGTGCTGGCCACGGCGTTGGGCGCAACGTTCGCAAGCACGGACCTGCGCGAGATGCCGCGCAACCGGGAAAAGACTTCGTGCTGCGGCGCAGGCGGCGGCCGCATGTGGATGGAGGAAGACCCGAAGCAACGCGTTTCCACGGTGCGCGCCACGGAAGCCCTGGCCACGGGTGCGAAGACGGTCGCCGTCGGCTGCCCCTTCTGTCTGACGATGATGACTGACGGCGTGGCGGCGCAGGCCAGTCCGGCGCGGGTGCTGGATGTGGCGGAACTGCTTGCCGAACGTTTGAAACTCTAAAGGTCCGCACGCATCATCAAGACCGCCAAGGCGCGAGACCTGACCACGGTGGAACTCGGTCAAGACGTGAACGCGTGAAGGGGAAATCCAAATCCGGTAGGGCTGCGTTGCCGCGTAGCCCAAATGTTCCGTTGCCTGGGTTGACCGCGCAACGAAAAGATAGGGCGGCGCAACAGCACCGCCCTACCAGTAAACTTCACGAATACCACGTAACGGTGCTCGGCGGAGACGCTGCTACGCTTCATTGAACTCATCTTCAGTAATGGCCGGCTTCCGGCTCACCGTTCAACTCGTTGTTTGATGGCCAGAGCATTGGGCAACTAATGTTAAAACGTGCGACTAAATAGTTATTGTCTTACTGTTACTATTCGGTAGGATCTTCGCATGATTATTGCAACCAAGCCAGAAACCGTAAGTTTCTCGATCAAAGGGCAGGTGGTGATTCCCCGCCGCCTGCGCAAGGAATTCGAGATTGAAGAAGGCACGAAAGCCACCGTGGTCTCCACGCCCGAAGGCATTTTACTAAAGCCCATCACCCGCACCTATATCAAAAGCCTGCGGGGGAAATACAAGCACCTGCCCCTGATGGAGACGCTCAAGGAAATGAAGCGCGAGGAGAAAGACCGCTGACATGCCTTCCAAGGTTTTGGATTCATGGGCGCTGATGGCCTACTTCAAGGGCGAACCCGCCGGGCTGGCGGTGGAAGAATTGATCCACAAAGCCAGTGCCGAGAAAATCCGGCTGCTGCTGTCCGTGGTGAACTGGGGCGAGGTCCATTACGGCATGTGGCGCGCGGGCGGCCAGGAAGCCGCAGAGTCGGCGGCGGGCGACCTGTCCCGGCTGCCGATCGAATTGGTGGACGCCGACCTGCATCTGGCCAAACAAGCCGCCATCTTCAAAGCCACCCGCAAAATGTCCTACACCGATTGCTTCGCCGCAGCGCTGGCCAAGGTCAGGAACGCCGAACTCATCACTGGCGACCCGGAGTTCAAGGAATTGGAGAAGGAAATTAAAATCAACTGGCTGAAATAGGGATGAAACCAAAATGGCACTTCAACGCGCGCCGCGCTTTCTTTACGGCTGAAAGCTTGGAAAACTTGAGCGAGGCGCTGGTTCGTGAGGGAACTCAAAACTCACTAGACGCCGCTCCGCGAGATCAACGCGGTGTGCGTGACATTCGGGCGCGAATTGCCTTTCGGCCCAAAGCCTCTCCGGCGGCGCGGAGTTTTTTGCCGAGAAAAACCTTATGTCTTCGCGGTCTGATTCGGGAAGTTTTGAGCCGCTGGCTTGACCGTTCATAACATTGAAGCGCGCGATCTTCTTTGCTTCTTCGATGAGCCGACCTTCCAAAAAGGTATGTGGGATTTGGTCAGATTCTCGTCCTGGCTCACGAAAGTAATGGCGTGGATCCAAAATTCCTTGTCGCGATGTTGCTTGAGCCGATCGCGAACCACCTCCGCCTCGCCAATGTATGCAGCGGGCTTTCCCGTATCTGGGTCAACGCCCAGTAGAATATAAACCCCGCTCTTGGTAAGTTCTTCGCGAGCAAGCATGTCATCAAGTTGGGAGCGAGGGCAAGCGAGTGCTTTGCCTGTCCAGTTGACGAGTTCTGCAGTTCGCAGGCTTTGTGCGTCGCCTTTCGGGAGCAAGAGTTTGATGGTGATTCCGGCATCGGTTGATCCTTGCAGAGTGGATCAAAAGATGGATCACGCGTCAACAAATGCGCTTATTATTCGGAATCGTCCGGTTGAACGCTGCGGCACGAGCTTCGCATTTTCATCAGCGTCGCTTTTTTCATCTTTTCCACCGCATAATTTTGATGGCTAAAAAACCAATCTCAATTACGACGAGAGCGAGTCGGAGTTTTCCTGAGAAACGATCGCAAAGCGCTCAGTTACTCTTCGCTTCCTTCAGCAGCGCATCCAAGTCGAGTGCACGGGTGAACATCGCGAGTTCGCCGTCGGGCGTGCGCGGCCACTGTTCTTGGGGACGATCCCAATAAAGCTCCACCCCGTTGTTGTCCGGGTCACGCAGATAAAGTGCTTCGCTCACACCATGATCCGTCGCTCCGTCCAGTTCGATGCCCGCCTGCAACACACACCGTAGCGCATCCGCCAGCAACGCTCGCGTTGGGTATAAAATCGCAACATGGTACAAACCGGTCGTGCCCGGCGGTGGTGGCGAACCACCCGCACTCTCCCAAGTGTTCAGACCGATATGATGATGATAACCGCCGGCGGATAGGAACGCCGCGCTTGAACCTAAACGCTGCGTGAGTTCGAACCCGAGCACATTCCGATAAAACCCCAACGCCCGCTCCAAATCCGCGACTTTTAGATGGACGTGGCCAATCCGAACGCCGGCGTTGATCGGTTGAAAAGAGGGTTTTTCTGCCATAACCGCTGACACCATAATTCAATCCAGCCAACAAGTCAGCTTCCTCATGCGGATTCCTTGGACAGGTGCATGAATCTCATAAAGGCGTGGTCCGGCAGGCGTGGATTTCCAAAAACTCGGCCAGCCCATCGGTCACGTCGGGCCGAACCACCGGGCAGCAAGGTCGGGAAACCGGCCTTGGCGAATTTGCCGGGTAGGTTCGCCGGTATCGTTCACCATCCCGAATTGCAGCACGGGTCAGGGTTCATGCTTCGGTCGCAAGCCGAAGGTCACGGTTCATCAGCGATCAGCTTTGATTCTTTTTTTGACCAACACCGCATCCTGCGACTTGCCAACCCCTTTCTTTCGGATGGCAAGCACATCAAAATAGCGGGACCATTCCCGTTGAACATATTCGCCCGTGTGAAAACTCGTCTGATAAAATTCGGGCAGCCCATCGGTGGCGTCCCGCATCAAATAATAAAACCCCTTGGTCATCAATTCTTCCCGGGCGGCTTGGTTCAGATGATGGAAATGATTTTCCCCATGCGTGGTGAAAATCCCGCAGCCTCCCGGTTTGATGATTCGGGAAAGTTCCTTCAACCAGACATGCTGCATCTCCTCCGGCAAATGGGTGAAAATGCTGACGCTGAACACAAAGTCGAAGGTCGCATCGGCATATTTTGTCGGCGGCGTGAATCCATTCACGTCCAGATCGTTGAAGCACGGATAGTTCGCTTTGAACCATTGGATGGCTTCCTTATCAATGTCCGTCCCGCTAATTTTTTTTGGCGGCAGCAGGAAACTCATCGGGATCATAAAGCGCCCGCAACCACAACCGAAATCAAGGATGCTGTCAAAATCAAATAAACTAAGCCCCTCACGCTTCAAGAAATCCTCCAGATCATAAAACATGTCTTTGCCGTGTTGGAAAAATGTTGGGTAATAAGCTCCGGCGACCCGGATCTGAAGATGTTTAGGCGGAATGGGTGGCAATTGGTCTTTGAGGCTGACCAAGGAAATAAATTGACCCAACCGAATCTCCAATTCCTCCACCCGTTTGCCGACGGAGGCGAGCGAGTCAGGATTGCGGCTGAACAGCGAACGGAGCGCTTGGGGAAATTCCACCCGACTATTTTAGCTGAATCTCCAACCGAAGTCACGCCTTCGTGTGGCTACCCAGATAACCCCTGCCACCTGTGAGGAAAATCTTGTATGCCATGGATGAAGTGCGCGCCATTTGAGGTGACGAAACGTTTCCAGTCAAGACCCGCAGGCCGCCCACTTAGGCGATGGTGCGGTGAATTCCACCGGCTGCCTGCTTAAGGGATGCACAAACTTGATGCGCCACGCGTGCAGACACAGCGGCGGATCGGCCAAACTCAAAGTTTGCGTGTCGCCCAAGTTGGTTCCGGGTAGGTAAGCTGCGTCGCCGCACACGGGAAAACCCAGATACCAGAGGTGGATGCGAATCTGGTTGGTACGGCCGGTCAGCGGACGCGCTTCCAGCAGAGTCGTGCCGTCGGCGTTGCGCTGGCGCACGCGAAATTCCGTGCGGGCGGCGCGGCCGGACTCCACGTCCACCTTGCGCGACCCGATTTCGCCGGATTCGGCGCTGATCGGGGCATCGCAACTGAAAGCATCCTCCGCTGGCTGACCTTGCACGCGCACGAGATAAAGCTTTTCCACCTGCCCGCGTGCGAATTGCGCTTGCAGGCGACCGGCAAAGTGTTGCGTGCGCGTCACCAGCACCAAGCCGGTGGTGTTGGCGTCCAACCGATGCGCGGGATACGGCCGGTGCGGATGATAAACGTGGTTGAGAATGTATTGCAGCGTATTGCGGTAAAAGCGTCCGCCCCGGTGCATGGGCAATGGCGCGGGTTTGTTCAACACGATCAATGCCTCGTCTTCGTGTAGAATTTCCACCTGCCCGTTCACGTCCGGTTCGGTCACATTGGGAAACTTGTGTCGGTAACGTTCGCCCGCGCGCACGATTCGTGTGGCCGCAACTGGCTCATGCCCTTCGTTCAACACCAGCTCGCGGGCGCATTCGGTTTCCCAATAGGCCGCCGGCACCTCCCGGACCACGCGACAGAGCGTATCCCGCAACGTCTTGCCGTCGCAGTCTTCCGGAACATTGATGAACTTGAACTGATCGCACGGTACGCTGCCCGGCAACGGCGTGAAGGCACGACGGATCGCCTCGTGACGCTGCGCGAGATTCAGTGCCATTTGTTCAGCGGGAGTTTTGAAACAATACGGGCACGATTGGCCCGGGGCGTAGCGTGGGTTTGCTTGATCCGTTGCGCTCAACGGTGTCTGGCAGCGAAAACATTGAAGGGATTCTGTTTCCTGTAAACTCGGATCCAACCCGACGCGCTGGTCGAACACGAAACACTCGCCGTCGTAATGCGCCCCGCCGCATTCCTCAAAATACTTCAGGATGCCGCCTTCGAGCTGGAATATATTTTTGAACCCCTCGCGCTCCATGAATGGTCCGGCCTTTTCGCAACGAATGCCGCCCGTGCAAAACATCACAATGGGTTGCTCCTTCAATTCCGGCGGCAACTTGCTCACGGCGGCGGGGAAGTCGCGGAAATGATCAATGCCGATGGCTTGCGCGTTCTTGAAAGTGCCGAGCTTCACTTCGTAATTGTTGCGCGTGTCCAGCAACGTCATCGGGCGGCCTTCGTCGAGCCATTGTTTCAACTCCGTCGCCGCAAGCTTGGGGGAGGGCCGTTGTGCCGGGTCAATGCCCGCAACGCCAAACGCGATGATTTCTTTTTTGATCCGCACTAGCATTTTAGTGAACGGCTGATGCTCCGTCTGGCTGACCTTGAGTTGCAAATCCGCCAGGCCCGGCCAACTCCGCAACTCCGCCAGCAGCAGATCAATTTTGTCCGCCGCGCCAGCGACAAAAAGATTGATGCCTTCCGCACTGAGCAGAATCGTGCCCTTGAGTTCCCAGCTTTTGCACAATGCCAGCACGCGGGTCCGCCGCATCCGCAAGTCCGGCAACGCAACAAATTTGTAGGCGGCAATATTGACAATCTTCTTCATTGAAGCGGTCGCAGCGTATCGAAAAATGGCCCGCACACCATCCTTTGATATGCCTCGGCGCAAGGTGACGTTTTTTTTACACCCTGCGCAACTTGTCACGCACGATGGGAGCAATTGATTCCAGTGTGCCACGCCCACCGCGATTTTTCACTGGTGGCAAGGCATGTGCTAAATCAGTTGCGTGGCCAAATCCTGGCTCACGCTCCCCTTGAAAATGCGCCATGGCGACGCCTTTTCCGGGACACATGATGGTTTTCTTACTATGAAGACAGGCTACCTGATAGACATGGATGGTGTCATTTACCGGGAGAACCATTTGATTCCGGGCGTTCCGGAATTCATTCAAGCGTTGATCGCCACCGGCACGCCGTTCCTCTTTCTGACCAATAATTCCGCACCCA
>JANYBF010000240.1 GCA_025360895.1 Verrucomicrobiota bacterium | reverse complement strand
CCCTGCGACTGGTTCGCGGCTTTATGTTCGTCGGTGTCGTCCGGAAATGACTTGAAGCCCGGCAGTCGCCCGCCCGTTTTATCGGCGGCTTCGGTTTCGCTGCACGGCAGAAATTCTGCGTTGCGATCCGGGGTCCACGGGAACGAGTAGATGCGGAAGAAGCCCAGGACATGATCAATGCGGTAAAGGTGGAAAACTTTCTGGATGTTACCGACCCGGGTCCGCCACCACGCATGGTTTTGCCGGCGCAATTCATCCCAACGATAATTCGGGATGCCCCAGTTTTGGCCCCACTTTTCGGTGAACGGATCCACTTTGAACGTCTTTTCCGGTGGCGCCCCTCCGCTCCAGTCGAGGTCGAAGATGGACCGATTCGCCCACACATCCGCGCTGTAACGGCCCACGCCGAATGGGATGTCGCCCATCAGATAAACTTTCTTCGCGGTCCCGTGCGCTTTGACCTCCTGCCACTGCGCGAACGCAACCCACTGGACGTAGGCAAAGAAAAGTTGCTGGCGGTTCAATGCTTCCCGCCGCGCTTCCGGCAAACCGAGCAGCCAGGTCCGCGCCCGGCGCGGACCGCGATGTTCCGGCGCCCACCGATCCCAAGCGGGTGAACCTCCGTTTTGCTCCATCAGCATCCGGAACAGCGCGTAGTCCGAAAGCCAGTCCGCGTTCTCCGTCATGAACGCGCGAAACTCCTGGGCCCGCGGGGTTTCGCGGTTGAAGTGTCCTTTGAGGAAACTTTTGAACGCGACTTCCAGCAGGGTGCGCTTGAGCCGTTTGACCTTGGGATAATTGACCGGGCCCGCACGCAATTCGGTGAGCATCTCCGGTGTGGCGAGAGTGCGGAAATTTTTGGGCGACAAATCCGGCAGGAACCTCGGCGCAATCGCAATCGTGGTCGGCTCGATGGCAAGGGAACTGATGGCGTTGTAGGGGCTGTTGTCGTCACTGATTTCGTTGATCGGCAACGTTTGCAACAGGTTCAGATGGTGCCGATGACACCAGTCAATCATCTGGCGCACGCCGTCGGTGTCGCCTATGCCGAGGTCGTTCTCGGTGCGGATGGCGAAGACCGGTTCCAAAATGCCGGCGAGCGATTGGTCGGGACTAAGTTTCATGTTTCGGGCGGCGGAGGTTGGCACAAAGCGCGGTGGATTGGAAAGCGCACAAATATGCGCTTCGCTAGCTGTGGCAATTTACCCGCGCCCAATTTTGAGTGGTTGGCAGAGGGGCAATCCATCAGCGGGCCAGAGATTTAAATTCAGCCGTCCCTGCGGCACTTGAATTTCTCCGCACCAAACCCGGTGTTGAAACGCTTGGCTATTGTTGTTTGTCCCTTCGGGCTGGGGCGCGGATATATGGGGGCAAGTTTTGGAATTGGTCAAAAGACATGAATCTCTTCCAAAATGACTGCCGAACCGTCTTCCCATCGCGGCTCGACCCGGAACGTTGCTGTAAGGTCGGACCATTCGCCGTTCAGAGGCAAATCATGCAGAGCCAAAGCAAATGCTGGTGGGCAAACCGCTTCACGCTCAACTCTGCGCCGCGGTGCGTGTCCTCGTGGAAATCGCGCGGACTGACGCGGCGTTACCACAAAGACTTTGCCAGATGGGTGTGGCGTCGGCGAACCATAGCCTTGAACCACGCTACGCATTATTTCTGGCGTCCACTGATAATACGGATCGTGTTCCGTCCTCTCGTACGCAGATTCGTAGTTACCATTAGCCAAATCATCAATCCACTTTTCAACGAAAGTAAGAATGTCTTCGTCGGTTGGATTGCGGCTCAAGTGCATAGGTGATGTGCCTCACTTCCCACCATGCACCTCGCCATAAACTTTCACGATGCCTTTTTCCAGCGCCTCCCAATCGGCGGCGGTGGTTTCCCAACCGCCGCTGAAACGCAACACTTGCGTGACCTGTCCGGCTTTGTAGCCCATCGCGCTGAGGACATGGGACGGTTCTTCCTTGCCGGTGGTGCAGGCCGAGCCGGTGCTGACGGCAAAGCCCGCTTTGTCGAGTCGCGTCACCCAGCGTTGCTGGCCGCCTTCGGGCATCAACGCAGAAACGGTGTTCCATAAGCGCGGCGCTCCAAGGCCCACGACGGTTGAGCCAGGCACCTGGCGCAACAGGAGTTTTTCAAACCTTTCCTTCCACTCGGCGCGAGTCTGGTGGTGGTTTTCGGCGAGTTGTTTTTCGCGGGCGTCAAGTGCGGCGAGCATCGAGACAATAATCGGAAGATTCTCTGTCCCGGCGCGTTGACCGCGTTCCTGTTTGCCGCCAAACAGGAGTGAATTGATTTTACTTTTGTGCGGGGCTTTGAGAAAGCCCACGCCACGCGGGCCGCCGAACTTGTGCGCCGCGCCGGTGATGAAATCGCATTCGCCCAACCCTTTCGCGGGCATCTTGCCGAGCCACTGGACGGCGTCGGTGAAAAACGGGACTTCGTAGGCCTGACAGATGGCGAGGAGTTCGCGCCAGGGCTGGATGACGCCAGTCTCGTTGTTCGCAGCCATCACCGCGACGACGCCGGGACGCGTGTCGGCCATTTCGGTGGCGATCCATTCCATGTCCACCACGCCGTCGTGCATGACGGGGATGGTTTTGACGCGTTTGCCGAAATAATGATGCGAGGAATCGTGCACACAGGGATGTTCGATGGCGCTGATCCAGACTTCCGCTTTGGCATCGAGAGTTTGCGCGAAGTGGTGCATGGCCATGTTATTGGCTTCGGTCGCGCCACTGGTCCAGATGATGTCGGTGGGATGGCAGCCGAGATGGTGTGCCAGTCTTTCGCGCGCGTCCGTCAGGGCCTTGTTAGCGGCCAAACCGAAGGCGTGCGGGCTGGAGGGGTTGCCGTGAATTTTCTCGGTGGCTTCGAGCCAGGCGTCCCGGGCCTCGCGTATGACGGGCGCGGTGGCATTGTAGTCAAAGTAAAACATCGGCGGGTATGATAGGAATGGAGGCGGAACTGGCGAGATTTTTTGATTTGGAAAGTAGGAACTCGGGAATCGAAGCCGAAACTCATAAACTCAGAAATGAAGTAGGACAGGGGCGTTGCTTGCTTAGTTTAAGTTTTTTTGAGTTTCTGAGTTTTGGCTTTGGCGACAGTTTGGAGAATCTTTTTGTGGGCGCTGGAGAAGGCGAGTTGGTGAAGTTGTTTGGGGGTAAGCCAGCGACCCGGAATCTTGGGAAATGGAGAGGCGAGTTCGGCGTGCCAAGCTTCCAGCGTAATGCGGTAACGGGTGATGGAGTGTTTAATGGTGTGGAGTGGTTTTGCCGCCGTGGTCCTCAGTCCCAACTCCTTGGCTGCGGATTGCTGCGGGTCACAGACCCGCGCTCCAGCTTCGACGTTTGGGAATTCCCAGAGGTGCGCGTTGACCACGCTGGCCGGTCGCTGGCAGACAAGGAATTTGCCGTAGCGTTCGACGACGAAGGCGATGAAGCGACGTTTCGTGGCGGCTTCGCGTTTGCCGAGGTTGGGGAGTTGATCCTGGAGATTATCCTTTCGAGCGACGCAAAGTTGTTGAACAGGGCAGGCGGCGCAACTCGGCGAACGTGGCGTGCAGATGAGCGCACCGAGTTCCATCAGGGATTGGTTGAAGTGCGAGCAAGAATTATTTTGGGAGGGACGCCGCGCTGCGGCGTCCGGACAGCGCAGCGCGCTGTCCCTACCTTTGCCCTGCGTTTTCGCGTGCACCACCAATTGTTCCGCGAGTTGCCACAGGCTGGTGTTAGTTTGCTTCTCTCGCGGATTAGTTTTGATGCCATGGATACGGGTCAAAACGCGGATGACGTTGCCGTCGAGGATGGGCGTCGGTTGGTTGAAGGCGATGCTGCAAATCGCGCCGGCGGTGTAACGGCCAATGCCGGGGAGGGCGAGGATGGCGTCGAAGGTTTGCGGGAATTCACACTTCGGTAGCCGCCGAGGTGACGAGGCGGACGATTTCGAGTTGCCGGAGCTTTCCGCCTCCTTACGTCGGCGGCTACGGGAGAGCGAGAGGATTTGTTGCGCGGCTTTCTGCATGTTGCGGACGCGGGTGTAATAGCCGAGGCCTTCCCAGAGTTTGTGGATTTTGTCGGCGCTCGCGTGGGCGAGGTTTTCGATGGTAGGTAACTCGCGCAGCCAACGTTCCCAATACGGGATGACCGTTTTCACCTGGGTTTGCTGGAGCATGATTTCGGAAACCCAGATGGCGTAAGGATCGCGGGTGCGCCGCCACGGGAGCTCGCGGGCGTTGGTGGCGAACCAATTGAGCAACAACGTGACGAGTTTTGAATTTTTACTTTTCGAGTTCAGAAATTACGAACCACGAAATACACGAAGTACACGAAAAGGGAATGGAGAAAATTTGTCGTGCGAAGAATGCGGAGGTGGCGAGGGAATGGCAGGCTTCTAGGTATTAGGCTGCATTTGCGGCAACTCTCGGGCCTGCACGTTTGCGCGATGCTCTCCACGTCCATCTGACTACTACGAATGTGGGAACTCCAAGAGTAGCTAGCAAAACGGAAATCGTTTCGTTCCTGAGTATTAGTTTCGGATCGCCGAGAACTGATACCTCCGGGTGCTGTGGATCATAATAGATGACGAGCGACTGTCCAACGCCAAGCTGCTCCAACGGCGGGTTCGGTTGCCAAGACTGCATCTTTCCCTCAAACGTCCGGCCACCGACTTCGTACTCATAACGTACGGTGTCGTGAATTTTGGGGAACAACTCGACCACCGTAGCTTTGTCCAAGACACCTCGCGCTGCCATGCGACGATAGACGGGCCAGTTCAGGCCGCCGATGCCAACGGCAGTCACAACAGCCAACAGCAACCATGTAATCGCGTATTTCATGCGGCAGTCCAACCTTAGACGAGACAACGATGGCACGGTTTTCACCTTTTCACAGAAAGAAAGATGCACGCATCGGTTTCTAATATGGGATCTTGACTCCCGTTAGCGTTGGACGCCCGACCCGCATTTGGCTTTTGTTGCACGAAATCTTTTGTGTTCTTTGCGTTCACTTGCGGCTATTTAATCGGCACGTGAGCGTGAAACCACTGACGAGTTACACTTGCAAGCTGGCGGATGAGCAGGCGGCGGCGTTGAAGTCGTGTCTGGACGCGCGGAATTTCACGCCGCGCGAAGTACCGTATGCGTGGTTCGCCGGGGAGAAGGAAAAGACCAACGTGGTTTTCTACAACAGTGGCAAGCTCGTGGTGCAGGGGAAGGGGACGCAAGAGTTCGTTGAGTTCGTGCTCGAGCCAGAGGTGTTGAAACAGGCGAAACTGGGCTACGAGACGGTGTTGAATCCGGAGTTGCTGCTACCGCGCATCGGCGTGGACGAAAGCGGCAAGGGCGATTTCTTTGGGCCGATGTGCGTGGCGGGGGTTTATGTGAACGAGTCGGTCATTAATGCGTGGAAGGATGCCGGCGTGCGCGACTCAAAAAATATTTCCAGCGACAAAAAAATTTCCGACCTCGCCAAACTCATCAAAGAGACGCCGGGTTGTGTGACGACCGTGGTGCCGATTGGCAATGAGGCTTACAACCGGCTTTACGCAAAAATGAGGAGTGTAAATACCGTCCTAGCGTGGGGGCACGCGCGGGTGATCGAAAACTTGATGGGGCAACGGCATCGCATGAATCCGCCGCCGGTGCAGGCAATCAGCGATCAGTTTGCGGCGAGCAAGAGCGTTATTGAAAAGGCGTTGATGTCCATGGGTAAGGAGTTGAAATTGGTGCAGCGGCACAAGGCGGAAGAAGACGTGGCGGTAGCAGCGGCTTCGATTCTGGCGCGGGATGAATTTGTGAAGCGGTTGGCCGCTTTGGGAAAGGATTACGGGGTGGAATTGCCAAAAGGCGCGGGCAGTAGCGTGGATGTGTTGGCAAAGGATCTGTTTTCCAGGCACGGTGCAGACGTTTTGGCCAACATTGCCAAGATGCATTTCCGCACGGCTTTACGAGCGCAAAACTTGCCGGAACGCCCCAAAACGGAATGGCGAAAAGTCGGGACATCAAAAAAAATCTAAAAGCTATTGACACCCTGTCGTGCCTTTCCTATTTTTGTCCCCGTCTTAGAGCCGTAAAAGAGACAAACGACCAAACCCTCAGGTTTTTCGAGAGAGAAAAGATGCGGGAGCGGTTTTTTGTCGTTTGAGCGCATCAGGTTGAAAACGACTAAAGACTAGCGGGATCGCCCATGTAGCTCAGTTGGTAGAGCACGTCCTTGGTAAGGACGAGGTCATCAGTTCGATCCTGATCATGGGCTCCAGACAATTTAAGAGACGCACTAACTAAAACGCTAACGACAACAACGCAGGAAACAAAATGGCAAAAGAGCAATTTCAAAGAACGAAACCGCATGTGAACGTTGGCACAATCGGCCACGTTGACCACGGCAAATCCACCTTGACCGCCGCGATCGTTGCGGTCCAGCACCGCAAGGGGCTCGCCCCGGCGATTTCCTACGCCGACATTACCAAGGGGGGGACGGTGCGGGATGACACGAAGACGGTAACGATCGCTGTGTCACACGTTGAATACGAGAGCGCCAAGCGCCATTACGCCCATGTGGATTGCCCTGGCCACGCAGATTACATCAAGAACATGATTACGGGCGCAGCCCAGATGGATGGCGCTTGTCTGGTTGTTAGTGCAGCGGATGGCCCGATGCCTCAGACGCGCGAGCATATTTTGCTCGCCCGGCAGGTCGGTGTTCCCAGCATTGTGGTGTTTCTTAACAAGGTTGACCTTGCGGATGCGGATTTGCTTGAGTTGATCGAGATGGAAATTCGCGATCTGCTGACCAAGTATGGTTTTCCGGGCGATAAAACGCCCATTGTTCGCGGTTCGGCCACGGCAGCGATGGCGGGCACACCTGAAGGAGAGAAGGCGATTCAAGATTTGCTCGACGCGCTGGACAGCTTTGTGCCGGATCCCTTGCGGGAAGTTGATAAACCGTTCCTGATGTGCATTGAAGACGTCTTCAACATTGAAGGTCGCGGCACGGTTGTGACTGGTCGTGTTGAGCGCGGCGTCCTTAAGAAGATGGACGAAGTTGAGATTGTTGGCTTGCAAGACACGCGCAAAACAACCGCAACGGACATCGAAATGTTCCGCAAGTTGCTCGACAGCACAACGGCGGGTGACAATGTTGGGGTGTTGTTGCGCGGCACGAAAAAGGACGAAGTGGATCGTGGCATGGTTTTGGCCAAGCCAGGTTCAATCAAGGCGCACACGAAGTTTAAGGCGGAAGTATATGTCTTGTCGAAGGATGAGGGTGGTCGTCACACGCCGTTCTTTACCAATTATCGTCCGCAGTTTTATTTCCGCACCTCCGACGTGACTGGCACGTTGAATTTGCCAACCGGTGTCGAAATGGTGATGCCGGGTGACAATGTTTCTGTGGACGTGGAATTGCAGAAACCGGTGGCTATGGAAAAGGGGCAGCGCTTCGCTATTCGTGAAGGTGGTCGCACCATCGGTGCCGGACGTATCAGCGAAGTAATCACCGTTTGAGGTTTTTTGTCCTGCGCAGACGGCGGACATACTTCGCCTGCGTTATATTCCAGTTGAGGCAGCCGGAAATTTTGTGAGTAGGGCGTTAGCTCAATTGGTAGAGTAGCGGTCTCCAAAACCGTTGGTTGAAGGTTCAAGTCCTTCACGCCCTGCCAATCCAGGCTGGAGAGGTGGCAGAGTGGTCTATCGCGGCGGTCTTGAAAACCGCTTTCCACG
>JANYBF010000582.1 GCA_025360895.1 Verrucomicrobiota bacterium | reverse complement strand
TTGAGGGCAATGACGTCTTCAAAAAACTTCTCTGCCTCCGCCGATTTCCCTTTGGAATAAAGAAATTCAGCCGCGCTCGTGGCGGATGAAGGATATCCAACACCCAGGCTTGCAACTCTCGTCCGCAAGGTTTCCATTGGCAAACTAGGAGCGTTTTTGTCCCCCGCCTTCACTGCTTCGTCTATTGTTTCGCGCAACTTCACGAGGTCGTCCAAGACTGCTGCGGCTTCGGGCGAGCCGTCCAGCTCACGTATCTGACGGATCATTTGCTTCGCCTCATTCAACCGTCCTGCTTGGATGTGTTCTTGGGCGGAGGTGACGTGCGTCTCAGCTTTTCGTTGCTTCCAAGCAAGAACCTGCTCGGGAGTCACGCTGAACTCGCCGGGATATTTGGCGCGCAGTTCCTGCCAAGCGGTCTTGGTCTCGGTGGGTGAAACAGGAGCGATGGCCTCCTGCTCGTCCACGCTGCCGCCGGTCATCACCTGCGCAAACTGGAGTTCATCCTTGATGGGCCGGTCGCTTCGCGAAATTTTCCATGATTGAACGACATTGTCCCCCGTCGCCACGACAAGATACCGGCCATCCGGACTGAATTTTGCCAGATACAAATGTGCATCGCCGTTGATTTTGAACGGAGGGCTTACCGGCTCGCCCGTGGCAGCATCCCATAAACGCGCGTCCGCAGCGGTAACGATCAGGCGATTGTCCGGCGAAAATGCCGACCAGGTTGCTTGTCCGGAATTAAGTGCGAGCATCCGCTTTCCGGTGGCGGCGTCCCAGATCCGGACCGAGCCGCCAGCGGCGCTGGTGAGCACGGATTTGCCATCCGAACTGAAAGAGGAATCCATCAGCGCGCCACTATGGGATAGTGCGGGAGTAACCTTGCTCCCGTGCTCGATATCCCAAACAAAAGTCTGGTTTGACCGAAAGGGTTTGCTCGATTGCGCATCCCCCCAGGGTGTTGGGTCCGAAGACGAAGTCACAAAAAACCGGCGATCCGGGCTGAAATTTACCTGCGACACAGCCTCATCAGTAATAATCGGCACGCCCAGAGATTTACCGGTGACAACATCCCACCGTTGAATGGTGGCCTTTATTCCGCGAGTCGAACCGTTCGCGGGAGAATGAGTCATCGTTGATCCGCTCACCAGTCCTTCCCAGGAATTCAGAACTGCCGCCACCACGGATTTTCCGTCCGGCGTGAACGTGACGTAACTGACCGAATGGCCTAGTTCCATGCGGGAGACCAGGCTGCCCGACCGCAAATCCCAGACGCGGGCTGAACCATCCTGGCTGGCGGTCGCCAAACGTGAGCCGTCGGGACTGAATGTGGCGTAGTTGACCGGGCCGTGGTGAACGAGTGGCGGAGTGACGGGGGTTCCCGAGATCAGGTCAAATACCTGCGCCTCGCCGCGGATGTAGGCCACGGCCACCCGTTGTCCGTCAGCGCTGAATTCGGCCGAGGATACTCCCGCCAGATTGGTCAACACAGACTCGATTCTTTTCCCGGTTTCAAGATCCCAGAAAATAGCGCCGCCCGCGATGTCCACCGTCAGCACGCGGCGCGAGTCGGGGTGGAATGCGATTCGGTGAACCACATCGGAATGTCTTCTTACAGGCAGGCTGGCGAGTTCAGCCCCAGCGAGATCCCAAACTCTGACCGTGCCGTTGGCACAACCGGTAAGAATTCTCCGCCCATCAGGACTGAACGAAGCAACGCGCACCGTATCGGAATGAGTCAGCGGCGTGGCCACCTTGAGGCCGGTGACTGGATCCCAAAACCGCACGGCCTTGTCCGCGCCCGCTGTCATCACCGTTCGTCCGTCCGGGCTGAATCCTCCATCCAATGCCAGGACCGAAGCTTGCAGGACTGCGGTGATCGGCGCGCCGGTGTCCGCGTCCCAAACCTGGCTGTTTTCGCCGAGCGTCAGAACTCTTTTGCCATCGGGACTGTAAGCAGCGCGGCGGAGACCTTCAGCGCCTTTTACAGTGAATACCTGCTTGCCCGTCATCACATCGAAAACCGTCAAAGAATTTCCGCCGTTAATTGTCGTCAGGCGCCTCCCATCCGGGCTAAAGGCGGGAGCATCACCAGCTAGTTTGAATGAAGGTGTCGCTATCCCCTCGGGAGACAAGAACCATAGGTGAATCCCGCTGCGACTAGTAACGGTGACTATCCTGCTCCCATCCGGGCTGAATTCAGCCCCTTTCATAACTGCGGTGTCTTGTAACGGCGGCCCGCTGGGCTGGCCGGTGGTTGCATCCCAAACTTGTGCCGTGTAGTCCTCGCTCGCAGTGAGCACCCAATGCCCATCCGGGCTGAACGCCACGCTGCGCAGACCCTTCTGGTGCCGCAGCGGTGGAGTGCGGGGTTCGCCGGTGGCTGAATTCCAGACTTGAGCCGTGCCGTCCGAGCTCGCCGTCGCCACCCATTGTCCGTCCGGACTGAACCGGGCCGAAACCACACTGGCGGTGTGTTTCAGCGGAGGTGTGACTGGCTCGCCAGTAATCGTATTCCACACGCGAGCCGTTCCATCTCCGCTGGCGGTTACGAAACGGCTGCCGTCACGGCTGAATTCCGCGCCGTTAACAATTTTGTCGTGGGCACAAAACGCGACCAGTTTCGGAGATTGCTGGATGATGGTGTCAATCCGCAGCCGGTGCATCTCGGCCTGGAGCGGATCCGCCTGGTCCACTTCCAGCGCCCGGCCAAACCAGGGCAGCGCGCCGAAAACATCCCTGGCGTCCACCGAACGATTGCCGTTCGACAGATATTGCAGCACGAGCCTTCGATGGTTCTCGGCCGCGCCCTGGTCCGCGCGGAGTTTCTGAGCCACCGCCTCGTTACGCGCCGCCTGAGCGTGGTCGCGTTCCCGCCTCGCCTGTGTAAAGCCCGCCAGCGCGGCGACCAATCCAATCAGCAATGCCAGGATCACCGCGGTGGACATCGCCGCGACAGCCTTGTGCCGGCGGACGAACTTGAGAGTGCGATACCCTGCGCTCGGTGGTCGTGCGCTGATCGGCTCGTTGTCGAGATGCCGTTGGATGTCCGCGGCCAGACCGTTGGCTGTCTCGTAACGGCGTACGCGGTCCTTCTCCAGGCATTTCATCGCGATCCAATCCAGGTCGCCGCGCACCAGGTGGACGAGTTTGGGGGATTCAGTCTGGCGATGTTTAGCCGTCAACTTCCGTTCTGCATCGAGCATGGTGCTCAATCGCGTTGACGGCTTTTGCGGTTCTTTTTCCCGGATCGTGCGGCGCATTGCATCCAGTCCGGCGTGGAACAGTTCGTTCGCATCAAAGGGTGTCTTGCCCGTGAGCAATTCGTAGAGCAGCACGCCCAGGCTGTAGATGTCGCTGCGCGTATCAATGTCCAGACTTGTCATCTCGGCTTGCTCCGGACTCATGTAGGCCGGCGTGCCGATGAATTGCTCGAATGCGGTGAACAGTGTCTTGTCGGTCAGGCGTCCCGTCGTGGCTTTGGCGATTCCGAAGTCAATCACCTTGGGCACGGGCACGCCATCGTTGACGGTGATAAGGATGTTCGACGGCTTGATGTCGCGATGGATGATACCCTTCTGATGCGCGTGCTGGATCGCCCGGCAGATTTGCACAAACAGATCGAGCCGTTCGCGGGTGGAAAGATTGCTCTGGTCACAGTAGTCGGTGATTTTTATCCCGCGTACCAATTCCATGACAAAGTATGGCCGGCCAGCATCCGTC
>JANYBF010000201.1 GCA_025360895.1 Verrucomicrobiota bacterium | reverse complement strand
TGACGGTGCATGAGCTGGCTGCCACGCCGCATTATCATCCCACGCTTGCGGAAATCTGGACCTACCCGGCGGAGGAACTGGCGGATAGGATTTCCAAGCGATGAGCCTGCCTCGATGAGGCAGAACGTGAATAGCCGTGGGGGCAACCCACGGTATGAAGCGTTAATTGTTCGGCCCTGACAGGGCCGAAGGTGATTGGAATCGTTGACCGCAGGTTGCACCTGCGGCTATTCACATTTGGCCTCTTCGAGGCCGCAGAGTTTCAGAAAACAAAACCGTTCTGGACAGGTTTTTAGGCCTGGAATACGGTGCGTAGGCTTGAGCGGAGATCGGCTGTCAAGCCTGCAGCCGAGTTCAATGCTCGACTGAAACTTCATGACTGTTAAATGAAACACGGGGCAAGCTCCCACTGCCAAAAAGTTGGCCGAGGCCAAGCGCATCGCGGCGTTGCCCAAAGTAGTGCAGCGACATCACCCATCCGCACTGCCTGCAGACCAATCAAAACTGGACCACATCAACACATATGGGTGGTTGCCGGAGTTTTACGTCGATAAGCCTTTCCGGTGTCGCGATTGTGGCAAGGAAGAAATTTGGAAGGCAGCGGATCAGAAGTGGTACTGCGAGGAAACGAAAGCGCACATGGATGCGGCAGCAGTTAGATGTCACGATTGTCGCAAAGCGCGAAAGACAAAGAAGGCGCAACGGGGGGGAGCGACTAATCAAGAAATAAGCTGCAAAATTTCCGCCGCCTCATTCTAAATTTTCAGCCTCGTTCTTGTCAGTTCGCACAGTGTCACCCATCCTCCCGGCGCTTGAGGAAAACACGCGCTCTTATTTCGTTCGCCCTGTTCATCGTCGCGGTTGCGGTGGGGGCGTGGGTTTTCTTTTTCTGGCTCGCGCCGCGAACCAGCGGGCCGTTGCGGCATGAGGTCTATGTCTGGCAACGCGCGTGGACAGAGCCGGTGCGCAAGGCCGTCGAGCAACGCGGCACAAACTTCTCCGCGCTCGCGGTGCTGAAGGCGGAGGTTTCGTGGAAGGATAAGAAGCCGCAGGTCACCCGCGTGCCGGTGGATTATGCGACACTGGCCAAAACCCAGCGTCCCATTGGCATCGCATTGCGCATCGGACCTTACGCTGGGCCGTTTACTTCTCCCTCTCCTTCCACAAAGGAGGAGAGGGCCGGGGAGAGGAGGCCATCGTATTCAAATTCAATCAATGGGTCAGATTCAAGTCCCCTCTCCCCAACCCTCTCCCCGCTCGGGCGGGGAGAGGGAGTCAACCAGCAGCGGGCCGGGTCGGAGACCGGCGCTCCATCCGCACCCGGCGAAGCCCTCACCTCATTTCTCTGCGACCTCGCCGCGGCGCTGGTGGGGCAGGCCCGAACGAATCACGTCAATCTGAGCGAGTTGCAAATTGATTTCGATTGCGCGGAGTCGAAGCTCGACGGCTACCGCGTCTGGGTGCTGGCAATTCAGAAGCGCGTCTCACCCCTTCCAGTCACGATTACCGCGCTGCCAAGCTGGCTGGATTCGCGGGCGTTCAAACGCCTCGCCACCGTGGCGACCAATTACGTGCTGCAAGTTCACTCGGTCGAACGGCCCAAGAATTTTGATGCCGCGTTCACGTTGTGCAATCCGCGCGCGGCAAGCCGGGCGGCGGAGCAGGCCGGGCGGATCGGCATTCCGTTTCGCGTCGCGTTACCGACTTATGGTTACACGCTGGCATTTGACGCAGGGGGCAAGTTCATTGGTCTTTCCGCTGAAGGCGCCCGCCCGAACTGGCCCACGAATGCCTTATTGCGCGAGGTTCATTCCGACCCAATTGAACTCGCTGCGCTCGTCCAAAAGTGGACCAGCAGCCGCCCCGCGGCGATGCGCGGCGTCATCTGGTACCGGCTGCCCGTGATTGTGGATAACTTTAACTGGCGTTGGCCGACGCTTGGTGCAATTCTCGACTCGCGTGTTCCCCGTGAAGTGCTGCGGGTGACCGCGCGCCGGGTCGAGTCGGGGTTGGTGGAAATCAATCTC
>JANYBF010000200.1 GCA_025360895.1 Verrucomicrobiota bacterium | reverse complement strand
AGCGTTACTACAAGCCCGAGTGGGGCGCAAAGTGGCGTGAACATTTCAGCGTGGACATCATCAACGGCACGCCGGGCAACGAACTTAAGTGCGACTATCGCAAGCTCGTCACCACTTACTTGCGCGTGGGCTTCGAGAATGTTGGCGCGTGGCGCACCTTTGGGTTGCGGAAGGATTTTTATCCAGCGGCCAAGATTCAAGCGGAAGATGACATCACGGCCTCCGTCGTTGTTCCGGCGGAGCGGTTGAGTCATTTGTCCGAGACGGTGAAATCACCGTCCCTGAAGTTCGTGACCAATTGCGAGCGCCGGTTGTTTCAGCGGCCCGACGATGCCATTCATCGCGGCTATGACAAGCAGACGGAATCTGATTTTGCGCAGCCGGATAATTTTTTCTCAAACTACGAGCCGCTCAACGTGACGGCCGCTCGCGAGTTGGTCGAGGATGCAATTGGTTTCAATCAGTTCACCGAGCCGATGCAATCGCTGATCCGCACCGTGGCGGAAGCCGACCGTCCAAAGTTTTTTGTTTGCTCCGCGCACCCGCGTCTCGTGGACGGAAAACCAAGCAAGAACCCGCGCTACCTCCAAATCCGCTCCGATCTCCAGCACCCGCGCGAACGGCATCTTGCCGAAATGGCCACCCGCCTGCGGCGCCATGTTCCGCCCGGCCAGCCAATCTATAATCCGGTCACTGCCGTGCTGCCCGGACGCCGCAATAATCCACCGGAAGCCGGCATTCGCTCGCTTGCCGTGTTCAATCCGATTCATTACTTCGAGTTGCCGGAATTGTTCATGGAATTTATTTGCAGCATGACTGGCAAGTCGCCTTCGACGACGGGGGCGGGTTCGGAGGGCGCGCTCACCAAGGGGCCGTTCAATGCGCTGCCGCCGATCATTGATCTGAACAACGCGCTCGTTTCATGGTTGCTCACGGGCCACCACGGCTTCGTGACGGCGGCGGGTTGCGTCGGCCCAAATGTCCGGGTGGATCACGACATCAGCCTGCTCGTCCCCGAAGTGTGGTGTCGGATGACGCCGGAAGAGCGGGATCCAAACTTTCTTATCGCCCATCATTATCTGGACCGGTGCGAAGACTTCGAGCACGGTGGGGAAAAAGTTCTGGCAAGCCGTCTCGGTTATCGCATCAACATGCGGTTCGTTCAATTTTTCTTCGGCCGCGTCTTTAATCATCCGCACGCCGTCTTCACGCCGGATATGCTGCGCCCCGAGTTGCAGGATGCGGCAGTCTTCGCGGACGGCATGGATAACATTGTGACCACGCAGAAGCGTGTCGCGCAGATGTATTTCGATGACGGTAGTATTGAGCAGGCGTGCCCGCCGTTGCGTGCGCTGCTGCACATCATGTCGCACGACGCTTGGGAGGGTAAGGACTTGAACCATGCCGATGTGCGAAATCTCTTTACCCGCAAAAACATGATCAACAGCGATTGGTATGCCCTGCGGCTCAAAGCAAAGCAAACGGTTGATCGGGGATTTTGGCGGCGCCACGTCGAATACCTCGACAAGTTTTTGAAACGGGCCAGCCATGCCGATGAAGCCCAGCGTTTGGGCATTGCGGGACGGTTGGCGGCGGCGCGGCAAACGCTGGCGGAAGTTGAAGCCGTCAACTACTGGCAAACCCTTTCCGGCACCCTCGGTGCGGAACCGATGGAACCGTACGCGATCGCGGGTCAAAGCCGTCGGCCGGCGACGAAAAATCACAAGCCCCAGAGCAAATAACAGCGCTACCTCGCGTAGCGATGGCAAATGGAAAGGGCTGGCCAAAAGCAAATAAAAAGCCCGTGAAATATGGGTCTAATCAACATTCACGGGCTTAAGAAATGGTGGAGCCGAACGGGTTCGAACCGATGACCCCCACAATGCCATTGTGGTGCTCTACCAACTGAGCTACGACCCCAACCAAAGCACCAGCACTCTATCAATACGCGTGCCGCGAAGTCAAAATCATTTTCCTTGGCGGTCGTGTAGTTTTCAAAATGGAATGTTCATTGGGGGGGACGTTGATGAACAGGAGCGCGGGCTGATGGCGGCGAACTCCAGTACCCGACTCAACTGCGTGAGTACGTTTGGATTGAGGGTGGAAAATATTGTGACAACTAAAAGACTTCTCCTGCTTTGCTCGCCTCGCGACAGTGACATGGGAATAATTTGAGCCACGCGGCGCGGGCCGCTACAATGAACCGCAAACAGATGATTCGATCCCAATCTCCGATCCCCAGCGATCCTATGCGCCTTGCCCTGCGGCTCGCCCGGCGGGGTTATGGCACCACTTCGCCGAATCCGATGGTGGGCGCGGTGTTGGTCAAAGACGGCCAAGTCATCGGGCGCGGTTGGCATCGAAAGGCGGGCGGGCCGCACGCGGAAATCGAGGCGCTCCGTCACGCGCAAATGCGAGGTCACAATCCCTGGGGCGCGACGCTTTACGCGACGCTCGAACCGTGTTGTACGCACGGTCGTACGCCACCTTGCACGGAAGCGATCATTGCCGCCGGCATCAAGCGGGTGGTCGTCGGGGCGGTGGACCCGAACCCGAAACATTCGGGTCGCGGTTTCAAAATCCTGCGGCGCGCGGGATTGGAAGTGACATCCGGTGTTTTAGCCGACGAGTGCGCGCACCTGAACGAGGCGTTTAATCACTGGATGATCAACCGCACGCCATTCGTCACGGTGAAAGCGGCCATGACGCTCGATGGCAAAATCGCCACGGCCAACGGCGAGTCGAAATGGATTACGGGCAAGCCGGCGCGGGCCTATGGGATGAAGCTCCGGCAGGGCAGCGATGCGATTCTCGTCGGAATCAATACGATTCTCCATGACGATCCAAGTCTCACGGTGCGGGCGAAGCTGGGTAATGGAAAGTGGCAGGTGGCAAAACCAGTCCGTCGAATCGTTTTGGATTCAATGGCCCGTACCCCGTTGACCGCAAATGTTGTGAGCGATGGCCATCCGGCGTTGACGACCATTGTAGTGGGCAAGC
>JANYBF010000575.1 GCA_025360895.1 Verrucomicrobiota bacterium | reverse complement strand
CCTTTTCATTTTGTGCGCGATGCGCAGGAGTTGAGCACGCAGCTTTTTCCCTCAAGCAGTCGCCTTGTCCGCATTGCGACTGCCGCGGCACGTTGAACCGGCACAGCCGTTCGCTGGGCAATGATCCCAACACGACCGCCGGCCAGGCTTGCCGGGGACAGCGGGTGTTTTGCTCCAACCGTGGGCAGCGCGGCGGTTGCGGGCGCACCTTTGCCTTTTTCCTGGCCGACGTTTTGCCCCGGCACACTTTCACCGCTTCGTGGTTGTGGCAATGGTTGGTGAAACTGCTGGCCGGACTTTCACTCAAGGCTGCTGCCGAAACGCTGCGGCTGCCGTTTGCACTGGAAACGATTTATCGCCTGCGAACGAAATTGCGACGCGGTTTGGATTCGGTGCGGACGCGGCTCTGCCGCAAACAAGCCCCGCCCCAAAGCACGCAGACCGAGCCATTGCTGCAAACGGTGGAACACCTTCAACTCGCCTTTCCCCGCAGCGCCTGTCAACCGAGTGATTTTCAACTTCATTTTCAGCATCCGTTTTTGGGTTGAGGCGGCGGGCGGCGAACTCCTTTTTGCCGAATTGCCGCCGCCACGCTTTTCCGAGTGCGGGTGCCACGCCGGCGACAACACGATAATGCCATCCCACTCTCCCGCCGCCGTCCAGTAGCGTCGCCGCCGTGAATGAAAAACCACTCCGTCGTCGGCAAAATGCTGGGACGGGCAACTCAAAAAAAAATCACTCATGCGAAATCCCACTCCCTATCTGAAAATGCGCGTGCTCGGGGCCATTGACATGGCCGAGGGCCACTCCATCCAGGCCCGCATCCGGGCGGTCAGCCAGCTGACCTTTACCGACGAGGCCGGGCACCCGCGCCAGTTTACCTGGCGCACCATTCAGACCTGGTATTCCCGCTATCAAAAACACGGCGTCACCGTCATGGAAAACCAGCCCCGCTCCGACAAGGGCAAAATCCGCAAGGTGACGCTCGAAGACGTGCTGGAGGCTCTCCGCAAGGTGCAGCCCAAAGTTCACCGTAAAACCCCAACCTTGGCCTTGCTCTACCGGCTATGCATCGAAGCCGGACTGCTCACCCGCGCGCAAATCGCGCCCAACACGTTCCGGCGGGTCGTCAAACAATACGAACTGCTCAAGCCCGACACGGATTGCGCCAACAAAGTTCGCCTGGCCTTTGCCAAAGCCCACGCCAATGAAATGTGGCAGGCCGACACGCTTTATGGGCCGCATGTCCAGATCAACGGCTCACCGGTGCAAACCCGGCTCATTGCCTTCATTGACGATGCCTCGCGCGTCTGCTGCCACGGCCAGTTCTTCCCGGCGGAAAACGTGGATACGCTCATCGAAGCCCTGCGTGCCGCCTTCTACAAACGCGGTGTACCCCGAGCGCTTTATGTGGACAATGGTTCGATCTACTCGTCCAAAGAAATCCTTCAAATCTGTGCCCGCGTCGGCTGCCTCTTGCATCACACGCCGGTACGGGATGGCGCGGCCAAGGGAAAAATCGAAAGATTTTTTCGCACGGTGCGGGACCAGTTCCTGGCCCGGGATCTGGACCTGAGTTCCCTCGCGGGTCTCAACCGGCAGTTCACCCAGTGGGTCGAGGAACACTACAACGCCCAAGCGCATTCCATCCTCGGCATGAGTCCACTGGATCGTTATGCGCTGGATCGCAAATGGGTGCGTTATCTCCCGCCCAACGAGGCCAACGACGAACTGTTCTTTGTCGAGGAAGAGCGCCAGGTCCGCGCCGACAACACCTTCGCTTTCAAAGCGCTCCGTTTTGAAGCGCCACGCCACCTGCCGGAGCGGACGATCCACCTCCGCTTTCAACGCTCCAGGCCAGTGGAACGCGTGGTGGTTTATTACAAAGGCGAGCGCATGGGCCAGGCGCGGTTGCTTGATCCCATCGCCAACGACCGAAAGCCTGCGGCGACCCCAGCCACACTCAACGCTCAACCCGCCCCTGAACTATGATCCGCTCCTACTTCGGCCTCCAACGCCATCCCTTCGACCCCGAAACTCTCACGCTCCTGCCCCATCAGCAGGAAAGCTTCGACATCCTCCGCGTCCACGCTCAACAAGGCGGTCTGTGTCTGGTGCTGGGCGAACCCGGCACCGGCAAGAGCGTACTCAAACAGGCGCTGCTCAATCATGATCACGCCCGTGGTCAACCGCACCCTCCACACCTACCACAACACGCTGCGCATCCTCTGCCAGGCGTTCCAAATCGAGTTCGAGGGCCACGATCATCGCTGCGAACGCCTGCTGGTCCAGGAAGCCTTCCGCATCCACCGCGCCGGCCAGATGCTCGTGCCCGTCATTGACGACGCCCACCTCATGCCCGCCGACTGTCTGCGCAAACTCCGGCTCCTGTGTGAAGACTTTCCCCGCTCCCATAACTTGGTGCTCATCGGTCAGCCACCACTGCTCCAATCCTTGAGCCTGACCGTCAACGAGGAAATCCGTTCCCGCATCACCTATTCGGTCGTGCTGCCGCGTTTAAGCCCCGAAACCATCGAAGCCTTCATCCTCGGCCAACTGGATCACGCCGGACTGGGGCATAACACGTTCACCCCGGAAGCCCTGGCCCTCATCGTCCGTTCCGGTGAGGGACTCCTGCGCCGTACCCGCAACCTGTGCTTGAGTTCGCTCATCGAAGCCGTCCGCGACCAGACCCGCATCGTGGATCTCAAACAGGTCAACCGCGTCCTCATCCAACCCCACTGGAGGAAAGACTGTGACCAACCTATCGCTTAGAGCCTGTTTGAAAACCTGCCCGGTGGGGGCACCGGGCCTACAACGATCAACGACTCTGACCAATTCCTGTAGGCCGCGTGCCCTCACGCGGCGGCGGGTGAGAGTTTTCAAACAGGCTCTGAGAAACACCCGGTCGTCGCGCGAACAAATCCGCGCCGCTCGGCTGGCCCCGCTGGTGTCACTCCTGCAACAGCGCGGACTCCAACTGGTCGTACGCGAGGCGGCCAACTTTACCTTGCCCGCCTATCCCGGTCTCCTCGTCAAAGACAGCTACTGGCGCTGGCCCGCGCGCAATCTGGCCGGCAACGCCATTGACTTTCATGTCCAGGTCCTCGGCCTGTCCTTCCATGAGGCCATGCGCCAGATCACCGGCACCTAAAACCACCACGGGCGTCGGAGCCGTACGACGCCAGTGCGGTCAGAACCCCGGAGCAAAGTCAAACCCACGGCTTTACGACGCCAGTGTGGAAAGCCAAGGCGTCAGTGGTGACGTACGATGGCAGTGCGGCCA
>JANYBF010000098.1 GCA_025360895.1 Verrucomicrobiota bacterium | reverse complement strand
TTTCCTGTTTCCCAATCGTCGCTGGTTTCGCTCAAGAGCGCCGTGATCAGGCGCAGCAGGGAGGCTTCATTGGGGAAAACGCGGGCGACCCGGGTGCGGCGTTTAAGTTCCTGATTGACCCGTTCCAGCGCGTTGGAGGTGCGCAGCCGTTGCTGGTGGGCGGCGGGCAGCGTGAACACGGTGAAGCCCTGCGGCAGGTTTTCTTCCAGCCAGGTGGCGAGTTTGGGCGCGCTCTGGGCATAGTGCGTGACGATTTCTTTGAGCCGTTGTGCGGCGGCGTGGCGATTGGGGCAGTCCAAGACGCTGCGAATGGCGCGGGCGACTTCGGCCCGTTGCTCCAGCCGCGGGACGTAAGCCTGGGCGTTTTGCTGGAGGTGGAACTGGCAGCGTTGCCAGGGGACGGCGCCAAAGACGGCTTTGCGGGCGGCGGCCATGCCGGGATGGTCATCACTGACGATGAAGGTGACGCCGCAGAGGCCGCGCAGGACGAGGCTTTGGAAGAAAGCGCGCCAATGCCCTTCGGCTTCACTGAGGGCGACGCTCACGCCGAGGATGACGCGCTGGCCTACGGGCGTGATGCCCAGTGCGAGGAGGACGGCACAGTCGCGGAGCTGGCCGTCGTGGCGGACTTTTTCGTAACGCGCGTCGAACATGAGATAGGGACAGGTTCCCAGCGGGCGCTCGCGCCACTTTTGCAGTTCGGCGTCCAAGGCTTTGGCGCAGTCGCTGACCTGGGCGGAGCTGACGCTGGTGCCGCAGAGTTCCTCGACGATGGCGGAGACTTTGCGGGTGGAGACGCCCTGGACATACATTTCGGCCAGGGCGAGTTTGAGGGCCTGTTCGGAGCGGATGCCTTTGTCGAGGGCACTGGGATAGAAGGCCGTCTCGCCGCGAACCTGCGGGACGCGAAAGGTGATGGGCCCGACCCGGCTGGTGAGGGTTTTGGCTTTGTAGCCATTGGCATAGCCGAGGCGAGGGTCGGTGCGCTCGTAAGGCTGGGCTTGGAGCACTTGATGCCGTTCGACCCGCATGGCTTCGTTGACGAGCAGCCGCAGGCCCTCGGCGAAGCCGTCGTGACCTTGTTCGGTCAGGAGTTGCAGGACGTTGTTCAAGAGTTCAGGATCGGTGTGGTGGGTCATGTGGGATTTGGTGTTGGATGTGTTTGGCTACACCCCAACAGGAAACCAGCATGACCCGCCCTCGACCAGTTTATCGCGCGCGGAGCGGCTTCACCCCTCCGGGGTAAGGACGAAGGGAAGAAAGACAATTTACAGAAACAGTTTTACACTGGCAGCGGAAGTTTCACTTGTCGCTCCGGGAAATGGGCCGGGCCAGATCAACCTGTAAAAGTGCGACAAAAAATGACTGGTCAATTATGGTTATTACACTTCTGATTTCTCGCGACTATGAGCTTGGCCCTTCACTCCTAAATACCGCCGCAGATCATCTGCAACGAACTCGAGAATTGATACTGAGAATTATAGACCCGAAAAGCGCGCCATTAACCTCGAAAAATACCCATTGCACTAATCATTAGTAACATCTATTTTAGAATGGCTATCAATTTCCGAAGAACGCTTTAACCAAACCGCAAGTAGGCTGATGTCCGCGGGAGAAACACCCGAGATCCTTCCGGCTTGCCCTAAAGAAAATGGGCGTATTGTCGTAAGCTTAATTTGTGCTTCAGTGCTCAATCCACGAATTTTATTGTAATTGAAATTGCTTGGTATTTTTTTGTTTTCAGACGATTTTTGCCGCTCTACGTCTTTAATTTGTCGTGAAATATAGCCGGAATACTTGATTTCGATTTCAACGGCCTCTCGTACATCGTAAGGTAGGGAGGCATTATTATCAGCCAAGGTTTCGTAAGTAATTTCTGTTTTTTTGAGTAGTCGAGCCATCGTCTCGGTCCCTACTCTGGTCTTATTCAATCGGGAGATTTCATTCGAGATGGAATCACATTTCTTGAGAAATATCTGATGGTTTTTGTTTGAGAGCAATCCGATCTCGTGCCCAATCCCCGAGAGTCGCCTATCAGCATTATCTTGGCGCAACAGTAATCGGTATTCGGCGCGTGATGTAAACATCCGGTAAGGCTCCAAAGTTCCCAAATTGACAAGATCATCAATCAGCACTCCGATATACGCTTGGTCTCTTGATAATATGAGAGGTTTTCGCCCAAGGCAACGACGCGCCGCGTTAATGCCTGCCATGATACCTTGAGCTGCGGCCTCCTCATATCCAGAGGTTCCATTTATTTGACCGGCCAGATATAAATTCTCGCATGCCTTCGTTTCAAGGGTTATCTGTAGTTGGGTTGGTAGAGCAAAATCATATTCAACAGCGTAAGCTGGACGCATTATTTCAGCATTTTCACAACCAATGATTGACCTTACGAGCGCGACTTGGACTTCAAATGGAAGACTGGTGGAAAGACCGTTGATATAGATTTCATCGGTTGCTATACCTTCTGGTTCCAAAAAAATTTGGTGAGTTTCTCGATCCTTGAACCTTATTATTTTGTCTTCTATGGACGGACAATATCTTGGCCCAACCCCTACGATTTCACCAGAATACATGGGTGATAGGTGGATGTTGTCTTTTATGATGCTCCGAGTCTTGGTAGTAGTTCGAGTGAGAAAGCAACTTTTTTGACCCCCAATCGCTTCGAGAATCGAGCCAACAGGAAAGGCGTGAGTTCGGGTTTTTGGTTTCGACACACTCGTGGATTGTTCCACATGGAACGGATCATGGGGCCAGAAACTGAAAAACGGGATCGGATCATCGCCACCTTGTTCTTCAAGCTTTGAAAAATCGATCGTCTTTCCTAATAACCGAGGCGGAGTACCTGTTTTTAACCGCATGAGTTCAATTCCGATTTCTCGAAGAGACGCGGATATTCCAATTGCCGCTGGTTCGCCTGATCTGCCTCCGTGTTCCTTTTCATTTCCGATGTGCATCAAGCCATGCAGAAATGTTCCAGTGGTGATAATAACGGTTTTGCTGAGATAACTAACCCCAATTGAAGTCTTCACTCCAGATATGGACGATTTGTCGAAGATAATGCTCGTAACATTGCCTTGCTTTACATCAAGATTTGGCTGTTTCTCACAAATCCACTTCATTCGGTATTGGTATGCCTTCTTATCACATTGCGCCCTTGGAGACCAGACGGCAGGACCTTTCTTTGTATTGAGCATCCGAAACTGAAGGCCAGTCATGTCTGCATTACGCCCCATCTCACCACCAAGCGCATCAATTTCTCTCACTAAATGTCCCTTGGCCGTCCCGCCAATTGCAGGGTTACAAGACATCTGTCCAATGGTGTCAGCATTGGTGGTGAGCAATAGTGTCGAGCATCCCATGCGTGAAGCTGCTAAAGCCGCTTCGACTCCTGCGTGCCCCGCACCCACAACCGTCACATCATATTTTTTTGGATAAATGAACATTAATTTCTAAGCAGGCAAGGCAGGATTGTTAAGAGGTTGGTCTAGGTGCTTTCTTTAGTAGGTTTTAACTGGAATCCCAATGTATTTTATATTAATTGTTTACACGAATGTTGTAATCGAAATACTCCCCCGATCCGCTAATGCTGCGCATGCTTCTTTTTCGAGCAACAAAGTTTTCCCGGCTTCGAGCGCCAGCACGGCCACACCGGATTGCGCGCACGTTTCCAACGTCTGCGGGCCAAGACACGGCACATCAAAGCGCATGTCATGATTCAGCTTCGTCACTTTCACCGCCACCGCGCCACCGTCTTTCCCGGCGAGTTCGCCGCCGCGCGCGAGACATTTGTCTGTGCCTTCAAAGCCCTCCACGGCCAGCACCGTGCCTTCTTTCACGATAACGAGCTGGCCAATTTCCAGCCGCGAAACTTCTTTCGCGATCCCGAAACCAAATGCCACATCCTCGCGCTGGGTGGCGGACAATGCCCGCCCGAGATGAAACCCCGCGTCCGGCATCAGCGGTTGCAACCACGGCGTGGCTTCGATTAATTCAACCCCATCTTTCTTTAATTCCGTGGCAATCGCACCGAAGATCGTATGTGCGTTTCGCACTTTCAGTTTGAACAAGACCGCCATGCCGCGGAGGTCCGGGCGGACGTTGTAAAGATTCTTGGGCGCGAGCTGGCCGAGCATGACGCATTGTTTCACTCCGCGATCGGTGAACGCGGAAATCATTTTGGCGAGCTGGCCAACTTTCACCCAGACAACTTCATCCACGAGCGCGGCGATGGCGGGGTCGGTTTCCCCCTCGAACGCGACGGCAACAAGGTGCTTCACCCCCACCGTGCGCGCCTGCCGGGCAAAGAGCAGCGGGAGCGAACGACTACCGGCGATGATGCCGATGGATTCCACGTTTGAACTCACGGTGCAAACGGTAATCAGTTTTGGGAGTGAAGCAATTCCAAGGTTTGTCCCATCGGGGTCGTGCGACGACTCGGCGATGGTTCAATCTTTCGGTGATCCAATCTGGCTACCGATCAGGGCGACCGCAGCCAGCACAGAAGATCGGCCATGTCCTGCGGCTTTAACGCGGATTCAAACCCGTTGGGCATGAGCGACAGTTTCGATGGCGACATCGTTGCAATGTCGTTACGCAAAACCGCGTGCTCGATTCCACCTGCCACGCGCAACACAATGTTGTTCGCGGTCTCGGCGGAAACGAGACCCTCGAGCACGTCGCCCGACTTGAGAGTGATGGTCCACGCACAGTAGCGGGCCTCGACGGCCTGGTTCGGGTCGAGAATCGCAGTGATCAACCAATCCACCGGCTTGGTGCCGACCATTCCCAGATCGGGACCGACTTCACTACCTTCGCCGCGCAGCCGATGACACGGCGCGCACAAAGTCTGAAATTGGTGTTGCCCGCGCAGCGCGTCTCCCGTCAGCTTTTCGACCCCCGCGTAACCGGTGATAACCTGCGCGTGGTCGGCGGACGAGGGCGTCAACGCCACGCCGACGGCAGCGGGCCTCAGAATTGGCGCGTTGGTGTTCAACTGCGCGAACAGGGCATTCTCGGGCCGCAGCGACGACATAATGGCGATGCGCAATAATTCATCCGCGTCATCCCGCGCCGCCAGTTGACGGAGTACCGGCTCGTTTTTTTCCGGCGGCCAGGCGCCAAGGGAAAAGGCCGCCTGCAAGCGGACGGTGGCATCGCTGTCCGCCGTCAGGGCCGCAACGGCGGTGAACAGTGCATCATTGCTTCCGGCCAGATTCTCGCTTTGCCGGAGGGCTTCGCAGCGGACCGCAGGATGCGGGTCGGCGAGGGCGGCTACCACGCATTCCGTAGTGAGCGCACCGAGCACACCAAGGGTGGCGAGGGCTTGCAAACGAACCTTCGGCGCATGCGTCACGGGCAGCAATTGGTTGAGGAATTCACGCGCCGAAAGATCGGCCCGTTCGACCAGCAAACGCTGGGCGGTGTCGCGCTGCCAGCCGTTCACGCTGTCCATGGCGGCGACGAGATCATGGGAGTTTTTTGCGGCAAGATTCGGAATGGACCGCCGCGCTTTGCCCTCGGGCACCACGCGGTAAATGCGACCCTTGTCCGCGCCCGCCCGCAGATCAAGCCGCCCCTGCATCTCCGGTGAAATCCACTCGGGATGTTCGAGGAAAAAGCGATACATATCTGCGACGTAAAGCGCGCCATCTGGCCCGGTCCTGGTCGTGATCGGCCGGAACCAGTTGTCCGTGCTTGCGAGAAATTCGCTTTGTTCCTCGCCCGCCGCACGATGACTGGTGAAGCCGGCACCGTCCCGCTCGAGTACTTCGCGATGAACGACATTATGCACCGGCTCGCTGGCGAAGACACTCGTTGCGAACTCGGGCCCGAACCAATCATCCCGATACGGACACGGGCTGCATCCGCTCGTGACATGATTTAGCGACCACGGCTGGTTTGGTCGCACCATTGCCGTACTCGCGGGAAAGACGCGGGTCGAATCGTCGTAATTCGCCAGCACGTGCAACACGCGTTTCACGGCGAGCCGGGGATTCCGACGCAGATAATGTTCGGGCAGGGTAACGTGCCAAAGCCAGGTGGGGTTGTTGTTTCCAAACCAGTTCCCCCAGTCGTCGCGCCGCCGGCCAAATTGCGTCTGCGCGGACACCGTTTCGATCTCGCCGGTGTC
>JANYBF010000092.1 GCA_025360895.1 Verrucomicrobiota bacterium | reverse complement strand
CACGGAGAACTCGAAGGTTTCCGGGTCAACTGGTCAGCCGACAGCCGCTGGTTCGCCTACGCCGCCGACCTCGACACCCGCAACAGCGCCATCGTGCTTTATGATTTCAAGAACGGCACGCGGCATCAGGTGACAAGCGGTTTCTACAACGACGAGGAGCCGGTGTTTGATCCCGATGGAAAGTATCTTTACCTCCGCACCGGTCGCAGTTTCGGGCCGATTTACAGCGACCTGGAGAACACCTGGATATACGCCAACACCATACAGCTCTCCGCCGTTCCGTTGCGCAAGGATGTGGCTTCGCCGCTCGCGCCCCGTAATGACGAAGAGGGGGATAAGAAAAAGGACGAGGACAAAAAAGCCGATGATAAGAAGTCCGACGAAAAGAAACCGGAGGAAGCGAAGGACGGCGAGAAAAAGCCGGAGAAGACGGACGCCAAAGATGAAGCCAAGTCCGACGCAAAAGATGGCGATAAAAAGGACGACAAGAAAGTGGACAAGGATAAGAAGCCGAAGCCAGTGGAGATTGATCTCGACGGATTCGAGGAACGGTTGGTGATTCTGCCGCCGAAGGCCGGGCGTTACGCGGATTTGTGGGCCGTGCCCGGCAAGTTGCTCTATCGCTGGCTGCCGCGCACCGGCTCGGATGCGACCGCCAGTCCGCTGGAGTTTTATGATTTCGAAAAACGCGAGATCAAGCGCGTCGTGGACGACGCCGATGACTTCGAGTTGTCCGCGAACCGCGAGAAGCTGCTGGTTCGCAAAGATCGCAACTACTACATCGTCGAGCCGAAGGAATCCCAGAAGCTCGACAAGCGAATCGAAACCGGCGGCTTTGAGGAGATGGTGGATCCGGTAGCGGAGTGGAAGCAGATCTTCACCGATGCGTGGCGGTTGGAGCGGGATTTTTTCTACGATCCCAAGCTGCATGGCGTGGATTGGAATTTGATGCGCGAGCGTTACGGCAAGTTGCTCGAAGACGCGGTGACGAGGTGGGATGTGAACTTCGTGATCGGCGAACTTATTTCCGAGCTGAATTCCTCGCACACGTACCGCAGTGGTGGCGACGTTGAACGCGGCGTCGAACGCGGCGTGGGTTATCTCGGTTGTGATTTCGCGCTGACGAACGGCGCGTATCGCATCACAAAAATCATTCAAGCCGCGCCGTGGGACAGCGAAGTGCGGTCCCCGTTGTCACGCCCCGGGCTGACGAATGTGAACGCGGGCGACTACTTGCTGGCCATCAACGGCGAACCTTTGGATCCGAAACTCGATCCGTGGGCTTCGTTACAAGGCTTGGCCGACAAGCCGGTGCTGCTCACGGTGAACGATCAGCCGACGCAGAAAGGCGCGCGGGAAGTTTTGGTGCAAACGCTCGGCAGCGAGGCTCGCCTGCGCAACCTCGCGTGGATCAACGAAAACCGCCTTCGCGTCGAGAAGGCGAGCGACGGTAAGATGGGCTACATCTATGTGCCCGACACCGGCCAGAATGGGCAGAACGAATTAGTCCGGCAATTCCGCGGGCAATTCACCAAAGCCGGACTTGTCATTGACGAGCGGTTCAACAACGGCGGGCAGATTCCGGATCGCTTCGTTGAATTACTCGATCGTCCGCTGCGGAATTTTTGGGGCGTGCGCGACGGCGCGGATTGGCCGTGGCCGGCGGTGGCACATTTCGGCCCGCAAGCGATGCTCATCAATGGGTGGAGCGGTTCGGGCGGCGATTGCTTCCCGTATTACTTCAAACAATCAAAACTTGGCCCGCTGATCGGGCAACGCACCTGGGGTGGATTGATCGGCATGACTGGTTCGCCGGCACTGGTGGACGGCGGTAACGTGACCGTGCCGACTTTCGGCATCTACAGCAAGACCGGTGAGTGGATCATCGAAAGCTATGGGGTGGATCCGGACATTGAAGTGGTGGACGATCCCGGCGAGATGGCGCGCGGCGGTGATCCACAACTGGACCGGGCGGTATTCGAGGTGTTGAAAGCGATCCGCCAGAATCCGCCACCGCAAGTGAAGAAGCCGAAGTATCCGGACCGGTCGAAGTGATCAGATGGAATCTGCGGCTTTCAAACTGCAGGCAAATGTTCGGGCAAACTTGCACCACCCGATACCCACAGGGTTATTCAGAACCCTTTTCTTGGCGGGCGGCTTCAACGTCTTCCTGTGTAGCGGGCGCAGGCCAGACGTAATCTTTCCGCGCCCAGAGCGAGCGGTTGCCTTTCTTATCGTTCAACGATGTCGCATCACCGCCGTCGTCCTTCCCGTCTTCGCCAACGGAGTATAGAGTAAAACTGCCGTCCGGCTTGAGTTGATATTTCACTGGCTTGCCATCCATGGAATCCACAGGCACCGACGATAGAAATTCCGGCACGAGGGCGTTCAGGTTTGGTGCGGGTTTCCCATGGCGGAGCAGGTAGCGCTTCAAAGCAATGGCACACAAGACTATTGAACGTTCGGTTTCGGCGCGGTCGGCTTTGACCGTGGCCCGTGAAAGCGAGGCGAGTGATTGCGCCGACATGCTGAACCGCCAATCGTCATAAAAGTTTTGTGGCGCAGCTTTCCCAAGCCCAAACCAATACTCCTCCACTGAGTGCGCCGCCTTCTGCGCACCAGTAGAATGGTCTTCAAGGAGTTGTTGCATACTTTCCAGATAAAATCTTTCGTCCTGATCGAGCCAGGCAAACCGCCAGACCCGACAGTAAATCTGCTTCCTGAAAAATTCCTTCGGCCACCAATGAGCAGCCGTGGCATCATCATCTCCGATCAAAGTCTGCAACCAATCCTGGAACATATACTTGCACGTTTCGTCATTTGATTTCCTGAAGCGCTCATAATAAGTATCGCCATCCGCCCGCTCCACCCGAAGGCTGCGAACCATGTTCGTAGTAAACGTGTTTTTCTCCCAAGCTGCTTGCATCTGTGCCAGTTGTTCATCGGTCCAAACATCAACCTGCAAAGCTTCCCAAGTAGTCCCAAGATTGATTGACGAAATGGCGAAGCGAACCAATTCGCTGATGAGAATACGGTCATTTTCTAAAACTCTTGGAACGGCGATGGCCGCGAGCAAGTCTTCAAGCGCGGCTTGATTTTTTCCGTGGCGTAGTGAGTTTTGTAAATTTGCTCCAAACCATTGCGAGAGCGACTTGGCTGGCGGGAGATGGAGAAAACTCATCTCAAAGCCATGCGAGTGATCCAGTTTGAAATCAAAGGCGGGCTTCGCGAGGGCGACCCGCAGTTGTTCCAACGTCTGTTTGTTGGCAGCCAGATCCAAAGCAACCGCGTCCCAGGTGTTCGTCGTTTTTTCATCAATCCAAGAATTTTCCCGAAAGCCCGCAATTGCCTTTCCAGAGGAAAGCAACCGCATCTTCGGCGGGTAGTTTGTTGGGAT
Source organism: Verrucomicrobiota bacterium (assembly GCA_025360895.1). Taxonomy (GTDB): domain Bacteria; phylum Verrucomicrobiota; class Verrucomicrobiia; order Limisphaerales; family JADLHS01; genus JADLHS01. The sequence goes on along the minus strand of JANYBF010000092.1, from coordinate 8,498 downwards.
GACATTTCCGCCCTGGAGCAAAGTCTTGAGGCGGATGACTTCAGATGCTCCGTTGTCAGCGTCAGCAACCGGGGTTGCGATCAATTTCTGGACATCGAGCGTTTCACCTTTTGTAGCAAGCCCGTGTTTGTAGCTCGCCAACGAAATCTGCCCGCGAAACCGCTCAAACAAAAGGAAGACGACGAGCAAAACGATGAGCGCGAGCAGAATCTTGCCAAGAAGTTTGAGCCGGCGCTTGAGCATGAATGGCAGATTAGTCAGCGCATCGGACTTGCACAAGGGCAGCAATCGCTTCGACGGAATCATTTGGATTCAGCTCAATCCACTGCGCATTGGCGTGTTTGCGAAACCAGGTCATCTGGCGCTTGGCGAACTGGCGGGTTTTGATTTTTACCAGCTCGATGGTTTCCGGTAGCGAACGTTCGCCGCGCAGATGCTCGACGACCTGGCGGTAGCCGATGGCCTGCAGCGCGGTTTTGTTTTGCGCAAGGCCATGGTCGAGGAGCCGCCGGGTTTCCTCCACCAAACCGCCCGCGAACATCTTGTCCACGCGGGTATTGGTGCGGGCATGGAGATCGGCAGTGTTTCGGCTCAACACTTGAATGACTTCAGACTTCAGATTCTGGGCTTCAGACTTCCAATCTGCGCGTTGTTCTGAAAACGGCTTGCCCGTGAGCCGGATGACCTCCACAGCGCGAACTACGCGGCGTGGGTTTTGCCGGTCAATCGTGGCGTGCGTGGCCGGATCGCGTTGTGCCAGTTCGCGAAGCAACTCTGCGAGTGGAGCTGCTTCCAGTTCGGTTCGGAGCTTTTCGTCGGACGGCGGAGCTTCGCCCAGTCCGTCGAGGAAGGCTTTGAAGTAAAGTCCCGTGCCGCCGCAGAAAATCGGGATGCGTCCGCGCGATTGGATTTCGGCAACGGCTTGTTGCGCGCGCGCAACAAACTTCGCCGCATCGAATGGTTCGTCAAGTTCTACGACGTCAATCAAGTGATGCGGCACACGGGCGCGTTCGGTGACTGAGGGTTTCGCCGTGCCGACGTCGAGTCCGCGATAGACCTGCATCGAGTCCACCGAGATGATTTCGCCGCCAATTTGTTCCGCGAGCGCGAGCGCCACGGCGGATTTACCAACTGCGGTTGGGCCGGCGATAAAAAGGGGAGGCGGATGGCGGATGGCGGATGGCGGATGGGGTTCGCGCGCGGTGGCCATCTTCAATCCTCGATTCGCTAGCCCCGCTTGGCGGAACGGCTACGGAGCAAGAAAAACAAAATCGTCCCGGTCGTAAATATCCCAATGCTCACTAAATGCGCAGGCGTTAGTCCCTTATGCAGGTGGGCATCGTTATAGTCGCCGCGAAACGATTCCACAATGGACCGCGTGACGGCGTAGCAGAGGAGGTAGGTCGCAAAAACCTGCCCGTCGAATTTCCGGCGGCGATATAGCCACGCCAGCCCCACATAAAGCGCCAGGTTTAGCAGCGCATCGTAGATCTGCGTCGGATGTACCGGGAGGCCGCCGGTGGAATGATCGACGGGAAATCGGACCGCCCAAGGCAAATCACAAGTCCGGCCAAAGCAGCAGCCGTTCATCAGACAGCCGATGCGGCCGAACATCGAGCCGAGCGCGATGCTGGGCGCGAGGACGTCGGCGAGTTTCCAGAGCGGGATGGTTTTCCACCGCGCGAAGAGAATAACAGCGAGCGAAGCGCCGAGAAGTCCGCCGTAATAAACCAGCCCGCCGCGTTGGATCATGAAAAGCTCCGTCCACGGTTGGCCGGCAAAACTCTCGCGCCAGTAGGTGACAATGTAGAGTAGTCGCGCGCCCAACACCCCACCGAGCAAAAGCCACGGCACGACGAGGTCAGCGATCTGCTCGCCGGGAATCCCGACGAGCGGGGCCCGCCGGGTGGCGGTCCAAAGCCCGGCGAGAAACGCCAGCGCGATCATGATGCCGAACCAGTGGACGGTCACTGGCCCGAGGTTGAAGGCAATCGAGTGCACGGCTAGAACGTAGAGGGAATATCCACGAATGAGAAATGGATTTCCGACGGTCGAATCTCAGGGACGCATATTCTCTCGCAACTTGTCGAAGCGAGGCTGCCAGTCCCTCCAATCGGCGGCCCAATCCGCGTCGGCCAAGTTGGTGCGGCCGGCCGGCCAGAGTTTTTCCAGTGCTTCGAGTTCCCGGGCCAGCAGCTTTTTATCGCGCCACTTCCAATACGCTTCGGCGAGCAGGAGCCGGTTCTCGGGAAAATCGGGCGCAAGTTCGGCGGCCCGCTCCAGATGCTTGCGAGCTTTGCTCCGACTGCCAAGGCTTAACGGCCAGCCGGGGGCTTTGAGGTAAAGCTCCCCGAGACAGCGATCGGGACCGGCGTAGAAGAATCGTTCGTCCAGTTCCCATGCCTTTTGAAATTCCCGCTCCACTTCCTTCACCATCGAGTAAGCGGCCAGGTTCCGTTTTAGGTCAGCCAGTTTGCCCACCGTTATCGCCAGATAATAATGTCCCGCAGCCGAGTTGGGATCCAAGGCCACACTCTGGCGACAGGCGGCGATGCCTTCATTAATGATTTTTTCCATCTCTTTCGGATCGGTGAGGACATCCACCAGTTCGAAACTCGCCCGACCGAACTGCCAGGCCGCGACGCTGTTGGTGGGTTCGGTTTCGTAGTGCTTTTGCGCGGCGGCCAGAATTTGTTGGGCGTGCGCGCGAAACTCATCTTGATCGGCGGGGTTGCTATCGGAAGCAAAACCGCGATGCGCGGCCCCGATCCAAGTGGCGAACGTCAGGCTGGCTAGAAGAATTGTCCGATACAATCCGTGACCCTGAACCAATGAATTAGCTGTTGCGGACATGCGCGTGGAAGATATACTCGGATAGCTGTGACATTACAGAGGAAAACGATTCAATTGTGCGGGTGTTTGGCCCTGTTGCTTCTGGGAGCTGGGTGCAGCGGCCTTAACGCCTCCAAAAGTGTCTCGCCCCTCGATTTTCTGATCCCTGGCGGCGGCTCGTTGTGGAAGGGTTTGCTCTACGTCCCACCGCCCGCCCCTCCGGTTTTGCCCCCTCCGGCTGTTCCCGTGGAATTAGGCCCGGAGGTTGCCAAACAGTTCGCGCTTGTCCGTTAAGTTTATGAGATTCCCATTCGCGTTGTCGGCGAAAATCGCCGGCCATATCATCAAACATAAAGTCCGCAAGACCCCAAAGTTCGCCATGGTCTTGCAACTCGAACCATTGCACACCTGCAATCTGACCTGCACCGGCTGCGGGCGGATCCGGGAATACTCCACCAATCTCAAGGACATGGTGCCGCTGGAGAAATGCCTGGCCGTGGCTGAGGAATGTGAAGCGCCGATGGTCAGCATCTGCGGCGGCGAACCGCTGATATATCCCAAGATCGAAGAACTGGTGGACGGTATCCTCAAGCAGGGCCGGATCATTTATATCTGTACGAACGGCGTGTTCATGCGGAAGAAAATGCGCGACTATCTGGCCGCCGTTTATTCGCCGGCGATGGAACCCAAGCTTCAAGAATTGCTGAAAGCGGAACTCGTCACCGCCAAGGAAGCCGAAGTCATTCGCAAATCGGACGAAGCCGCACGCAAGAAAGTGGTCATTCGCCCCAGCATGTGGATTTATTGGAACGTTCATGTGGACGGTTTGGAATTCACCCACGACCTCATCGTTGAACGCGAGGGCGTGTTCAAGGAGTGCATTCTGGCCATCAAAATGGCGAAGCTTCTCGGCTACCAGACCGCCACGAACACGACGGTTTACAAGGAAACGGACGTGCAAGAGTTGGAGGACATGTTCGGCTTCCTTTCGTCCCTCAACGTGGACGGCCACACAATTTCGCCCGGTTACGAATACGACGCCGCCAAGAAAGACATGGTCAAGCGGCGCGGCAAACAGCCGGAAGATTTCTTCCTCACGCGCAAAATGACCCGGCAGAAATTCGCGCGGATTCAGGAGTGGGGCGAAAAGTTCACCATCTTCGGCACCCCGGTGTACCAGGAGTTTCTCGCTGGCAAACGCGAGTTGACCTGCACCGCGTGGGCAATCCCCACCTACAATGTCAAAGGTTGGAAAGCACCGTGCTACTTGATGACTGACGGCCATTACGACGGCTACCAGGAAATGCTCACGAAGGTGCAGTGGGACAAATACGGCGTCGTGGACGGCGTCGCGCGTGATCCACGTTGCGAGAATTGCATGGTCCATTGCGGCTACGATCCCAGTGGCGCGCTCGGCACGAATTATCAGCGCGGCGATAATTGGAAGAATTTCAAATACAACTTCGGTGCGAAACCCAAACCGTACGCGGCGACGGCCGAGTTGACCCAACGTGCTTTCAACGGCGTTACCATTGGCAAAGGCCACCTCGCTGAAGCCAAAGCGGCCATCAACAGTCCGCGCGCTGCCATGAATGGCGCACAGGCCGCCTTCACGCGCAAGGCCGAACCGCAGCACGACCACAATGTGGGCGAAACTGCTGGCGGTGGTTGTGGGACTGGCGATACGACGCAGCGCGATGAGTTGCTGGCGAAGATCGCTGAAGCCAAAAAGACTTAGGCCGGTTTGTGCCCGGCATTTTGGGGCACGCTGATTGAGCGAAGGGCCGATGTCCCTCGTTGATTGGCGTGGCCCTCGCTAGTGTCACTGAATCCCCGCCATGAACCGTTACTCTGAACGCACGCTGTTGCTCCTGCTCGCCGCCGTGCAATTCACGCACATCCTTGATTTCATGGTCATCATGCCGTTGGGGCAACAACTGATGCGCGAGTTGAAGATTTCGCCCGCTGGCTTCAGTCAACTGGTGGCAGCCTACACCATCAGCGCTGGCGTGGTTGGCTTTCTGACAGCGCCGTTTATGGATCGGTATGATCGGCGCAAGACTTTGCTGATGGCGTATGCGGGATTTTTCCTGGGCACTTTGGCGTGCGCGTTCTCCCACACCGCTGGCACGCTGCTCCTGTCGCGCGCGGTTTGTGGTGCGTTCGGCGGAGTTTCCGGTGCGACGCTGATGGCAATTGTCGGAGACATCGTCCCGCCGCAACGCCGGGCTTCCGGCATGGGCATCATCATGGCGGCCTTTGCGACCGCCGCCGCCTTGGGCGTTCCGTTCGGGCTTTTCCTCGCCCAAAAATATCGCTGGGAGATGCCGTTTTTTCTCGTGGCCGGCATGGCTGTGCCGGTCTGGGCATTGGTGTTCGTGATGCTACCACCGGTGCGCGGTCATCTGGATGATTCGGCCCGTCATGGCTTTAAGACCTTCTTTGACCTGTTGCGCGACGCGAATGCTGGTCGGGCCTTGCTCTTCATGTGCGCCTTGGTTATGGGCCATTTTGCCGTCATCCCTTTGCTGGCCCCCTACCTCGTCGCCAATGCTGGTTTGCCGGAGAATAAATTGTTCCTGATCTACCTGGTCGGGGGCGTGTGCTCGGCTTGCACGGCACCGCTGTTTGGCCGGTTGGCGGATCGCCATGGGCGGCTCCGGATTTTCGCGATGCTCATTGTCGTGGCCAGTCTGACGACGCTGGCGATTGCCAACTCGGGACCTTTGCCTGTCTGGGGCACGCTCATTCTGGCGGGCTGCTTTTTCACCTTTGCCAGCGGGCGTTTCATTCCGGGGCAGGCCATCATGTCCCTGGCGGTACCTTCCCGCCGCCGGGGCTCGTTTATGAGCCTGACCAGTTGTGTCCGCGATCTGACTTCGGGCGTCACCTCGTGTTTCGGTGGTTGGATCGTGACTAAATCGGCCACGGGCAAGTTGGTAAATTTCGACAAGCTCGGCTGGCTGGCGGTGGCGGTGAGCCTGCTCAGCCTCTGGCTTGCCAGCCGCGTCCGGGAAAATGAAGTCTCGCACCCGCCCGCCACGAACGCCTGATCGGCCATGAACACGGACGAAATCGGCAAAAACGTCGAACCTTCCACACCATTACTACCTGCGCCCGAAACCGATCTTCCGCGTCACAAACGAGAGCGATCCGCGCGGGCGTCCGTTGACCCGACGGGCGAATCCTGTAAGCTCGCTGGCGCATGAACCGCCGCTTCGGATTCCTTCTCGCGTGGCTTGTGGCCTCGGTGGGCAGCGGCCGGGCCCAGACCATTACGCCCACGCCGACGTTCAATAACCTGGGAATCGTCGTCACTCTCCCCGCGCCCACCACCCAATCCCTCGTCCGGATGTTTCTCAAAATTACGGGCGCGCCCACCAACGACCAGCGCGAGGTCCATCCCCTTTCGCGCCTGACCGCAACCCGGTTCGCCGGCAGTGTGTTCGGGCTGACGCCAGGGACGAGCTATGATCTCAAACTGACCTCGACCGCGTTTACTGCCGACCTGTTCGTCTCCGCCGCCACGCGCTCCGACAATTTCCCCGATGCCACCAATACGACGTATCACGTTTCACCTTTCAGCGGCAACGACGCCAACACCGGTGCTTCCTTGGTCCAGGCGTTTCGAACCTTGAACAAAGCGCTGACGGTTGCCAACGCCGGCGCCAAGATTCTGCTCCATGACGGGAATTATTATGAAGGCGATCTCTCGGCGCCGCGCTCGGGCACGGCGACGGCGCCGATTGTGATCGAGAATGTGCCGGGCGACCGGCCCGTGCTCAACGGCCTCGACACCAACTTTATCCCGGTCTGGACTTTGTATGACGCGGCCAGTCACGTTTTCCGGACACCCTGCACCAGCACGCCGGAGAACGCCTACTTTAACGGCGGCCAGTTCTTTCATTACCCGGCGCTTGCCGATCTGTTGAACCCGCCGTGGAACCAGCCGGGGGGTTACCACGTGGACGGCGCCTTCCTTTACGCGCGGTTTCCCAATGACACCGCCCCGGGCACAAACGTCGTTACGATTCCCGCGCACACCACCGGGCTGACGCTCGCCCAGAAGTCGAATCTGCAGATTCGCGGCCTCGAGTTTTGCTACTACGGACTGGATCTGTTTCATCGCGCCATCTACATCGACGGCGGCGATTCGAACGTGGTGGACAGCTGCTACTTTCATCACAACGGCATCGGCGTGGCCTTCAAACGCGCGGCGGACTTCAACACCGTGCAGCACTGCGTGTTCACCGAGTTCCCGATCAATACCTGGTCCTGGCACGCGGTGAAGGACAGCGGCAGTGATTACGAGGCGGGCGGAGTGGTGATCTACGGCAGCACCGAAACGAACCGCGGGAACGTGATCCGCTTCTGCACGTTCACGAACATGTTCGACGGTTCGCATCTTTACTCCGACACCGCGACCGGGCCGACGGAGAACCTGGATTTCCACAACAACGTCGTGTCGGGCTGCAATGACGATGGCGTGGAAACCGACGGCGCCGGATCGAACTGCCGGATTTATTTCAATCGCTTCCAGGATTTCCTGACCGGCGTCTCCGTCGCGCCTGCGGCCATCGGTCCGACTTACATTTTCCGAAACATCCTCTCGGACTGGCGTTCATCCGAGGAATTCACCGGCTACCCGTTCAAGTTCAACGTCAGCTCGAGCCTGCCGATTGAATGGGTTTATCTCTATCACAACACCTGTGTCACCGCGGTGCCGGGCCAGCACGGCTTCTGGTTCAAGCAATACAGCAACTGGACCAACGTGATTTCGCGGAACAATATTTATGCCGGTACCGACTACGCATTAGAGAATCAGGCCAATGTTCCGAATACCGTGGACTTCGACTACGATTGCCTCTTCACAAGGAAAGCCCCGCCGGTGATCCGCTGGGCGGGCGGGAACTACAATTCACTCGCTCAGTTCGCCTCGGCCACGGCCGAGGAAACCCACGGCATCACGAACCAACCGATCTTCGTCAACCCCGCCGCGCATGATTATTATCTCCCCGCCAACAGCCCGCTCATTGATAAAGCCGTTCCCATTCCGGGCATCAACGACGATCCACTCGGCCTTGCCCCGGACATCGGTGCGCTGGAACAAGGGATGGAGGCGAGGAAAATCTCCGTAGGAACAAACGGAGCTGCCATTGACTGCCACGTCGGTCCCTTTGGCACTTACCAACTTCAATCCACCACCACTCTCGGGCAACCCGTCTGGGCTACGATTGGTGGACCGATCCAGGCCGATCACTCCGTGCTACAGTTGACTGATCCGTCGGCTACGAATGCCCAGCGCTTCTACCGCCTCCAACACGTCGCACCGTGATCTGTTTGTTGACCGGGCTGAGCGGTCGCTCGGCCCTACCATTTCCGGTAGGGATGCGGTGCCGCGCGTCCCAAACTTCATCCCGACCAACGAATCTCATGCACGCGTCCGAAATACGGCCAATCCTCCGGTCGTTCCACCAGCTTGTGTCGAACCGGATTCTCCCGCACGTACTGCCATTTCTGTGAATAGCTCTCACCATTGCGCAACCGATGGTGAAACCCGCCCCGCTGAAATGTCCCAACATCGGGATGCGTTTTGGCAAACTGATCTTTCCAGAATGCGATCCATTGCTCGATGGTGAACTTCAAATCATGCGGCGCGCAGAACA
>JANYBF010000059.1 GCA_025360895.1 Verrucomicrobiota bacterium | reverse complement strand
GGCGGGCAGGAGATCGGGCGTGAACTGGATGCGATGGAATGAGGCTTGGATTGCCGACGCCAGAGTGCGGACGCAGAGGGTTTTCGCGAGGCCGGGCACGCCTTCCAACAGGACGTGGCCATTGGCGAGCAGGCCGACCAGAAGCCGGTCCACCAATTGTTCCTGCCCGACGATGACGCGGCCAATTTCGGCGCGCAAAGTTTTAATCCAGCCAGCGGCGGCCTGCACTTGTTCATTCAACGTATTGCTCATGCGGGCGTGAATCTAGGCCGGGCCGGGGAGGGACTCAAGTTATCTGCGTGCAAGTCCGATGATTTTGTCACCGCCGCTGGTTGTAGCCGCCGACGTAAGGAGGCGGATCTGCCTGCGGTCAATCTTCCCGATCCGCTTCCTCATGTCAGCGGCTACTTCAAGCCCCGTCCAGCCGCCCATATTTCCGAATCTCCGGCCAGAGCCAGGCCACCGCCAGCACGACGAGAATTGTGCCGACGCCGCCGGAGACAACGGAGATCATCGCACCGGTGGCAATCGTGTTGCCCAGCGCCGGGCCAAACCAGTGCGCGACCGTGCCGGATTCGACTTCGCCCAGTTCGTTGGAGGTGCCGATGAAGAGGTTGTTGACGGCGGAAACGCGCCCCCGCTTTTCATTCGGCGTAAGCAACTGGACGAGGGTGTGCCGTACCACCACGCTCACGTTGTCCGCCGTGCCACAGACGAACAGCATCAGGAAGGAAAACCAGAACCACCTCGAATAGCCGAAGGCGACAGTCGCCAGGCCAAAGACCGTCACCGCCCAAAGCAGTGAGTGGCCGGCCTTTTGGAGCGGGGGCTGATGGGCCATAATAAACGAACACACGATCGCTCCGGTCGGCAAAGCGGCCTGCAACAGGCCCAATCCACTCGGGCCGACGAATAAAATATCTTTCGCAAAGATTGGCAGCAGTGCCGTGGCACCCCCCAGCAACACGGCGAACATGTCGAGGGTGATGATCCCGAGGATGATCCGATTCGTGAAAACAAAACTAAAGCCGGTGAGCATGGTTTTGAGGGTCGTCTTCGCGTGTTCCACGGCCACATGATGCTGATGCACCCGGCCGATGAGGGCGCTGCTGATCAGGGCGGCCAACGCGTTCAGAGCGTAAATCGGTGCCGCATGATGCGTGAAATGCAGTATCACTCCCGCCACCGCCGGCCCGGTGATCGAAGAGGTTTGGAATACCGTGCTGCTCCAGGTGACGGCCCGGGAAAGATCTTTGCGATCCACCAGTTGCGGCAGGAACGACGCGCTGGCCGCCGAGAGAAATGTTCGTGCCGTTCCGGACACGATCAGGCACAGGTAAATCAACAGCACCGGCGCGCGCGCGGCGGAAATGCCCGCCAGGGCGAGGTTCACGGCGGCCAGGATCATCGTCATCAGTACGATGATGCGTTTGCGGTTGTAACGATCCGCGAAATGGCCGGCGGGCAGCGTGCAGACCAGCATCGGAATTACCTGCGTCAACCCCACAAAACCAAGCGCCAAGGCTGAATGCGTCCGTTCGTAAAGCTCCCAGCCCAACGCCATGGCGAACATTTGCTGGCCGACGGTCGCGACCAGCTTGCCGCTGAGGTAAGTTCGGAAATCCCGGTTGCGCAGCACGCCATACGGGTCCGGCTTCCAGTCAGGGGCTGGTTCTTTGGCGGACGGGTCGGGGAGTTCCGGGTCAGGCATATCGTTCCTTTGGGAAGTTAGCAATTCCCGGCGGCCCGTCGAGTGCGCAGAGATGGGTGGCAGCAAAAACGATCGCCACTTCCAGTCTTATTGCCAATACAACGCAGACTCTTCCCCAAGGTAAAGGACTTGGAATCTGGCCTCCGCCCTCTGGCTTCTGAAATTAAAACTCCGCCTCGTTACCTCGGCGGCTACGGTTTCTGCCACCAAAATATTCGTTCCAGTCCGGTGCGGTTCGGGTAGGAACGCGGCACCCAGTCGGATTTCAAGTGGAAGTGCGGCGAGAATCTTTTCCAGATTTCTTCAGCCGTAGTGCCAAAGGGCGGGCCATCCATGTCGGGGATAAGATAGTTCACGGCGAGATACTGGCCGCCGGGTTTAAGCCAGCGGCACACCGCCTCCACATACCGGTCGCGTTCGCCTGGCTGGATCGCGCAGAAGAGGGTGTGTTCAAAAACCCAGTCAAACGGGAACGGCGGTTCGTCGCGCAGAAAATCCGCGCACCGAAATTCCGCCCGCAACCCGTTCGTTCGTGCCCGTTCGGCGCTCAAACCGACGGCACTGGGCGCGAGGTCGTAGCCGTAAACCCGGAAGCCAGCTTTAGCCCACTCGCACGCGTCATGGCCGGTACCACCGCCGGGAACGCAGACCGTCTCACCGGGTAAATCGCGATGGGCCGTCAGGAAATCCACCAAGCCGGGGGAGGGCGCGCCCTTTTCCCAACGCATGTCACCGGCTTGGTAAAGTTTTTCCCAGTAATCTTGACTCATAATGGGTTGAGGAAGGCAGTAGTGGCGGATCGGTTCAGGTCGCCTTCGTCTTTCCTCACGTCATCCGTCCGTTTTGATCTTGCCGTCCACCAGTTCCACCACCTTGGGCGCACGCGCAGCGACGCTCGCATCGTGCGTGGCAATGATGAGGGTGGTGTTTTTATCCGCGCGCAGGTTGAGGAGCAGGTCAATGATCTCTGCGCCAGTGCGTGAATCAAGATTGCCCGTTGGCTCATCGGCCAGGATCAGTTCCGGTTCGTTCATCAGCGCGCGGGCGATGGCCACGCGCTGTTGTTCGCCGCCGGACAGCTCGTAGGGTTTGTGATCCATGCGGGCGCTCAGGCCGACCCGGGTGAGCAGTTCGCGTCCTCGTTGCTCCGCCGCGTTGACAGGCATGCGCGCCAGCCGGGCCGGGACGCAGACGTTTTCCAGCGCGTCGAGTTCCGGCAACAGGTGATAGGCCTGAAAGATGAATCCGACTTTGCGGTTGCGGAGCGTGGTCAGTTCGGCGGGCGGCAGATGGGCGAGGTCTTTGCCAGCAAACCAAATCTCGCCCGCGTTGGGCGAATCCAGGCCGCCAAATAAATGCAGCAACGTACTTTTGCCCGCGCCGGACGCCCCGCGCAGCGCGAGGAAATCGCCGCGCGCAACGTCGAGCGAAACACTGCGCAATACTTCCAGGGTGCGTTTGCCCAGCGTATAGGCTTTCGTCACCGACCGGGCGGAGAGCAGGGGGTCACTCATGGCGCAAAGCCTCCACGGGATTCAACCGGCTCGCGTGGCGCGCTGGAAACGCCGCCGCCAGGAAACAAATTACCAGCGAACCGCCGCAGATGATCGCGATGTCACCGGGCAGGACGAGCGCGGGCAATTGGCTGAAGCCGTAGATGTCTGCCGGGAAAAGCTGGAGGCCCGTGAACCGGCGCATCTGCATGAGGAACTCATTGCGATAGGCGATCGCCAGCAATCCCAGGCCGAGGCCGGTCACCACGCCCAGAATGCTTACAATCAGGCTTTGCGCGAGGAACACCCACATCACCTGGCGGTTGGAAGCTCCCAATGCTTTCAACAATC
>JANYBF010000556.1 GCA_025360895.1 Verrucomicrobiota bacterium | reverse complement strand
CTCACATTCCCGATTGGCCCTCGCATCTCGACAAGATTACTGATTTTTGGGCGCGGCAAACCGGCGGGGTCTCGCGGTATCGTGGCGGCTTTGGGGCGGCGCATGTTGCGCTGGGAATTGGTGCAGAACATTTTCAGCACTGGCTCGCATTGTGGGAATTCAACAATGCACGGCAGCTCGCTCCGCCCGTGGCGTCCGAAATGAATGCGCTGGCCCAGCAATTGGCGGGAAGGCTTTCCGCCATTACCCAGGGCCGTCGGTCGTTGACGATTGGAACTCCGAAGCCGTGGCCGGCCAACCCGGCGGGCAAAGGCGAAAAACTTGATTGATTGAAACACCCCGCCCAGAATTGCGGCATGTCACCGGATCGAGACCCGCCCTGCGCTCCGCAATTCCCCAAGGCTCGCTGGTTCAACTTCCCCCAACTCTTTCTCGCCGTGTTCTGGGTCATGGCGGTGGGCGGATGGGCGGCCGAAACAAACTGCGGTTTGTCAGCAGGACCGCATGGCAAATTGTTACTGAACGGCAAAACATTTCGCGGTATCGGAGTGAATTATTACGATGCGTTTGTTCGGCTGCTCGGCGAGGGAAAGATTCAGGACATCGAAGCGGGTTTCCAAGTGCTGGCCACCAATCAGATTCCGTTTATCCGGTTTGCGGCCGACGGCTATTGGCCGATCGATTGGAGACTGTATCAGACCAATCGTCAGGAATACTTCACCCGGCTGGATCAATTGGTGAAACTCGCGGAACGCCAGGGCATCGGTTTAATCCCGTCGTTGTTCTGGCATCAACCGACGATCTCCGATCTGATCGGTGAACCGGTGGATCAATGGGGCAATGTCGCCAGCCGGACGCACGCATTCATGCGGCAATACGTGCGGGAAGTGGTGACGCGTTATCGCGACTCGCCTGCCATTTGGGCCTGGGAGTTCGGCAATGAATTTAACCTGCCGGCGGATCTGCCAAATGCCGCCGAGCATCGCGCTCCAGTTCATCCAACGCTGGGTACCGCCGTGTCGCGTTCGGCCCGCGATGACCTGACCTATGCTCACATCCGCACCGCATTGACCGAATTTGCAAAGGAAGTTCGGCGGCACGATCCGCACCGGTTGATCATCAGCGGCAACGCTTTTCCCCGTCCCTCGGCGTGGCATCAGCAGTATGACCGGAACTGGCAGCGGGATACGACCGCGCAGTGGACCGCAATGCTGGCGGCGGATAATCCATCACCCATAGCCAGCCTCAGCGGGCGGCTCTACTCGACCAACGACCTTGCGGCGCTGGCACCGGCCATGGCGTTCTCCCACCAATCCGGCAAGCCGCTTTTGATCGGTGAGTTTGGCGTCCCCGGCGAGATGACGTCCCCGACTCAACAGCAGTTTCGCGAGTGGCTTGAGGCTCTTGACACCAACGAAGTCCCGTTGGCGGCTTTGTGGGTGTTCGATTTTGAAGACCAAGCGAAGGAATGGAACGTCACGGCGGAAAATGCCCGTCGCGAACTGTTGCGCCTGATTGCCGAGATGAATGCCCGGTGGCGCGCTCAAGGCCCGCCAGAAGTTCCGATAAAAACTAACTAACCGGATCGGCGCGCCAATCCAGCTTCTGGTTCTGCGAATCCAGCTAACGGCTAGCGTCCCAATGCGCCGCCGGCGCGCTTCATGATTTCTTCCTGCATCAGGGCCATCATGTTGTCATATTTCTTAAATGCGGTCGGCGGAGCGAAAATTGCGTCGTCCGGCTTGGCGAGTTTGATGTCTTTGAAAAGCATCGTGATCTGGGTCCCGTCTTCAGTGGTCTCAATCTTGATGGGAAACTGTTTCAAATCGGTGGCGTTCCAAACGAGTGATTCGTGAGTTTTGCCTTTGTCGTCAGTGACGATGATTTTGTTTTTCACGCAAGGATGACCGTCGAACGTTTCCTTGCCGACTTCGGTGGTTTCGACTTTATATTTTCCGGCAGCGTCGGTGGACTCGGTGTCTTTAGATTCACTTTCGATGTAGGCTGACAACCCGGAATAAACCAGGTAGTTCACCTTCTTATCCGGGCGGGAAATGGCCACCAAGGTGTCCATGCCCATGGCTTTCATCTGTTCGGCGGCACCTGCTGGAATTTTCCCACCCTTGATCTGGGTGATGTCCATCTCGAAACGGGACTTGCCCTGGTCAAAGGATAACTTGCCGGGCACGGCAATCTCCGTGCTCCCGTCTTGGGTCTGCATTTCGAGGGCGGCGGAGAAGGCCGTGTTGTCGCCGAAGAGTTTGGCCAGACTGCCACTGAACTGCGGACCTTTCGGCGCGCCCAAGCCGGGTTGCGCATGGGCGGACAAGAAACCGAAACCGAGTAAAGTGACGAGCAGGGTCCGGAGGGTGATTTTCATATTGGTATCTTGTGTTAATTGACTGGTAGCAGAATTATCCAAGGCACTGGGTATGGCAACAAAAAGAAGCGGCCGATCGGCTGTCAAATGCTCTACGTGGTGGCGTTCGCCCGAGATTGCGTTTTGCGGCGAAGTCTGCCATCAATTCCATCCGTTGGCAAAACCGGTCAACATCAACCAAAATCAAATCATGAAAACATTCCAAACCATCCCCACACTCGTGTTAACAGGCGCGATGTTCCTTGCGCTTCCTGTATTCGCTGGACCACAGGCCAAAACATACCAAGTCACCGGGCCCGTGCTCGAACTGACCGACAGTACGATCGTGGTGCAGAAGGGGGAAGAGAAGTGGCAGGTCGCCCGCGATGCCGGCACAAAAGTCGCCGGCGATCTGAAAGTGGGCGCAAAGGTGACGATCCAGTATCGTTGCGTGGCCACGGAAGTTGAGGTCAAAGGCGAGAAGGGTGCTATCCCGGCCAATGCCCAAAAGCCGAACAAACCGGCCAACAAGTAAGCTGGAGCTGCACATTCAAAGCGCGAGCGAAAGCCCGCGCTTTTTCTTTGCTCGCGAAGCCGGGTTATCCTGCCCAACCTTCGACATGCTTGAACGCGGTCACTACGCCAGCCGAGCATCGGACTGGATTTCAGCGCTGCTCGCCGGATTATTCCTGGCCACGACGTTTCCTGTTCCTAGGGCGGCAGCAGCAAGTTTCGCCGCCGACTTGAAGCAAATCGGTTATGAGGAAATCGAGCTCCGCCGCACAGGTGAGAATCATCTCTTCCTCTTCGCCCGGGTGAATGGCCGCCGGTGCAGTTGTCTCGTTGATACGGGTTGGTCGTTAACCACGATCAGCACCAACATCACTCAACGCTTGACCAAGGCGGGAAATCTGGATGAACTCAAATTAGGCCACGTCACACTCACCAACGAACCGGCCGTGGTGCAGGATCTCCGCGTCAATGGACAGCTCACCGCCTTCGATCTTGTGTTGGGTTGTGATTTTTTGATTCGCCATCACGCGGTTATTGACTGTGCAGGCCGGCGGCTTTATTTGCGGCGGGAAGCACTGGCAAACGAGCCGAAAGGCGAACTGGAGGCAGAATTGCGGGGACGAGGCTTCATAGTCTCGGAGATGAAACGGCACGATCCGCTGGCACTTACTTGCGCGGCGAAACTCAATGGCCACGACGTGGAATTACTCGTGGACACCGCAGCAATGTGGAGTTGCCTCGACACAGAAACCGCCCGGGTATTGGCATTGCGCACCAGCCCATCCGCAAATCAAATCAGCGGTGCGGCGGCCGCTGGTAAACGTGGGTTTGGGGTAACCAAGGTGGAATCTTTTGCCATCGGCCGATGGCAACGGGCGGATGTGCCTCTCGCAGTGCTGGCGTTGGCTGATTGGGGACTGGGAACGAACGGTCAGATCCTGGGCGAGGTTGGCGGAATTCTGGGCGGTGACGTAATGCTGGCAAACGCGGCGGTGATTGATTGTGGCCAACTCAAGCTTTGGTTGCGCAGCCGAAAGTGAAGTTCAGAGCTTATCGTAGTAGGCTTCTTCGTCCCCGGGGTTTTCACCCAAGCCTTGGAAGTTTTTCCCACTTCGTTTGAGAATATTGGCAATCTGCGGTGAGATCCATTGCTTGGCCGTTGGGGGTTCGGGGATGGGCCGGAGGCGGTAGCCGCTTGCAACATCCGTTTCCAGAATGCCACGTTCAAGCATCCGCAAGAGTACTGACTTGGCCCAGTTCGGCGCTTCGCGGAATTTGTGTTTACCACCGGCATGGCGACCGATGGCAATTGCAGACACGAACTTTTCACGTTGTTGTCTCAGGTAAAAAAATATCTCACGTTCTTCGGAATCCATCATAGAGTCATTTTAGCTTTTCATGGGACAGCCTATTCATCCCCTAGACACCCGTCCATGGGAATTAGGTTCGACCCTACCCCTCCATCATCGGAGAGCACAGATCGGACCTCCTCAATATTCAGGTTCACCGCTTTTCGACAATCGCGCGCCGTGGAAGTTGGAATTATCTTAAACGTAGCGGAATGGCCTCGGGCGGGCCAAAAATCCGAACGGAAATAAGCCAAAGATTTTCTGAAAATTCGATTGACAGGTCACAACTCGCTTCTAGACTGAAAAGGTAAGTAAAAAAATCTCCAAAAACAGCCATTATGAAACTAACGAACATGACCCTAACTTGGATGGTAGCCGGCATGGTTTCTATCGCCCTTGTGGTCGGTGCCAACGCTCAAACGACCAAAGAACGCACCGGCAAGGTGGTCCGCATCAAAGGTGCAGCCCGTTACTCCATGGGCAATAAAATTTGGCAGCCCCTAAAAGTCGGCACCATTCTCAAGGCCGGTTCGGTTGTTCAAACCGCCGCCGACTCATATGCGGATATTGTGCTGAGTGAGGACGCCACGGCCGACGGCGTGAGCATGCCCCCGCCCCACCCCGCCAGTTCACCAACAGCCTTAATTCCCTCGCCTTCGAGCGGGGGCAGTGGGGGCAACAAGGCTGCAGAGCATGATGTGGTGCGGGTTCAGAGTGACTCCATACTGGCGATTGACAAGGTTTCGGCGACCGATACCGGTGCTGATCGCGTAACCGACACCGAACTCGACTTGCGGTCGGGATCAATTTTCTTCTCGGTTAAAAAGCAAGCCGCCGCTTCCCGGTTCGAGGTCAAACTGCCGAATGGCGTCGCGGGCATTCGCGGCACGATGGGTCTCATCTTTGCAGATGGCCGGATCGTCTGCGGGGCGGGTTCAGTGGTCTCTGCCTTTACCGATTCGACGGGTAAAGTGACGACCAAAGTGGTGCCGGGCGGTTCTCAGTTCAATAGTGGTAACGGCCAAACGAGTGCGATCGGAGGGGCTCTCTTGGGAACCATTCAGTCACTGGCCCAAGACACGAGCTACGGCGTTTCACGCAGTGCTGGCGCGCAATTTGTAAATGTTCAGAACCTTGGGCGGGAGCAAGTTTCCGTCGTTCAACCCTAGTTATTGGATGCAGCAGCAGCCGCTGCGCAAAAGATTCTTCAACCCCCTGAGCAGCCTTGAGTTGCTCAGGGGGTTGTGTTTAGTTCGTCCCGTTGAAATACCGGCCCTACAAACACCCGCCCGTGCTGATCGCGGTTGCGGTCATCCTGCTGGTGTGTTTGGCACGCCTCAGCCAGTTTGATTTCTTTGATCGGTTGGAGCGGATGACCTACGACTGGCGGGCGCGAACAGCCGTGAAGTTCCCTCAACCGGTCGCCTTGAACCTCGGCTTTGTGGCCATCAGCGACGACAGCATCGCCGCAGTCAACGATGGCACCCTCAATTTCCACTTTGGCCTTTACTGGCCACGCCAGATTTACGGACGGGTCCTACGCGAATTGTCCGCCCAAGGCGCGGAGGTCGTCGCCTTCGACGTTTTGTTCTCCGGCCGGCGTTTCGACCACACAACCGTCCCGGTTTCCATATCGCAATGGCCCGACCTGGCTGAATTCGTGGCTCGGTTGCCTTCCAGCCAGAAGCCCAGCACATACAAAACTGAATCCAACGGCGAAACCCTTACCCTTCTGGAATCGGACGACTACTTCGCCTGGCAACTTAAGCGCTCGGGCGTCGCTGTTCTCGCGGCGGAGCGCGGCGTTTTACCGCTTGCCCTCTTCGCTACGAATGCCCTATCGCTCGGCGATATTTCCGCCGAGGCCGACTCGGATGGCGTGTTACGCCGCGCACGGGCATTTCACGACTATCGGCGCTGGCATCGGGCATTTCTTCAGGTGGCGATTGACAAAACTTTTGGCGTGGACCTAAACCGCGTGCGTTTCGAGCCCGGATTCGTCGTACTGCTACGCACCAATGGGCTTGAAGACATCAAAGTGCCCATAGATGCGGAGAATAATTTTGACCTCACGGTTTTTAGCAAAAAACTCCCGCCCGGCACACCAAAGCAAGCAAAGGCCTTTGCCGTGGACCGCGTCTGGCACATGGGCATCGTGCTGGCCGCGCGCGCCCTTAATCTCGACCTCGCCGCCACCGAGGTGGACCTGCCGCAGGGCAGAATCGTCTTCAGTGGCACGAACGGCGTCGTCCGCACCTTACCGGTGGATGCCAAAGGTTACTTTTTCATCAACTGGGAAATCCCCCCCAGGGATTCGCGCCTGACGACCGATGCGTTTGAAAATCTCCTGCGGCAGGATCAGCTCCGCACCGCTGGGTTGACGAATGGCCTGAGCAACTATTGGAAACACAAGCTGGTCGTGATCGGCTCCACCGCTACGGGCAATGACCTGACCGACCTCGGCGCCACTCCGCTCGAAAAAAGCACCCTGCTCGTGAGCAAACATTGGAATGTGGCCAACTCCGTCGTGACCGACCACTTCATCCGCCCAACCTCCCTGAGCTGGGATCTCGCACTCGTTATACTGCTAGGAGGGGCGACCGCTTGGTTGTCATCGCAGCTACGAGTCATCCCCGGACTGGTCAGCATGCTGCTTTTGACTTTGGCCTATTCGGCAATCTGTATTTTTCTTTTCATACAAAACCGCTACTGGGTGCCGTTGGTGCTCCCGGTGGGGGGGGCGATCTTGGTGAATTACGGTTTGCTCGTCACCTATCGGGCGCTGTTTGAGCAGCGCGAACAACGCCGGGTAAAATCCATTTTTTCGCGCATCGTTTCGCCCAACGTCGCGAAGGAATTACTCGGCCGGGAACGCCTTTCCCTCGGCGGCGCCCGTTGTGAAGTCACGGTGCTCTTCGCCGACGTGCGTGGCTTCACCGAACTCACCGACACGGCACAGGAACAAGTGGCCGCATCCATCCACGCCAGGAAGCTTACGGCCGAGGCCGCCGAGGCCGCCTACAATGAATCCGCCCGCGAGACTCTGAATACGGTGAATACCTACCTCGCGACGGTGGCGGACATTGTAAAAAAACACGACGGCACGCTGGACAAATACATCGGCGACTGCGTAATGGCGTTTTGGGGCGCACCCACGCCCCACGCCGGTCACGCTCTGACATGTGTGCGCGCGGCCATTGAAGCGCAGCGGGCCATTGATGAATTGAATCGCAGGCGCACGGCGGAAAACGAGGGAAACAAAGTCGAGAACCAGGCCCGGCTTTCCGCCGGCCTCACGCTGAAGCCAGTGTTGCCCATCTTAGCTTTGGGTACCGGGATCAATTCCGGCACGGTAACGGTCGGCTTGATGGGTTCGGATGCCCACATTCTCAACTACACGGTGTTCGGGCGCGAGGTGAACCTAGCGAGCCGGCTCGAATCCGTTTCGGGTAGCGCACGCATCATCATTGGCGAGACCACGTATCAACAGGTCTTGCGGGACGATCCCGCGCTCGCGGCCACATGCGTCGAGCAAGCGCCAACCAAGCCCAAAGGCTTTCAAAAACCAGTTCGTAATTTTGAAGTTCCGTGGGAACCGGCGACAGGGAAAAGTTCCGGTGTCTGACGGCCAGGATGGTGAAAATACTTCACTCCAAGCCCGCAGCATCATTCATCACGCCGCTCTCCGCCCGCCGGCTGACAAACGCCTTAAACTCCTTCGCCCTGAGGGATTGGGCCCGGGGTGAGCGTGTAAACCCTTTCGGCCGGCCGTTTGCCGGTTCGCGCTCGTCCTCGACATCCGTCACCCCCCTTCGTTATACTAGCCATGGATGCGCACCGCAATTTATCCCGGCAGCTTTGATCCGTTCACCAACGGTCATCTCGACGTCGTGCAACGCGCGGCCCGGCTCTTCGACCGCGTCATCGTGGCCGTCGCCAAGAGCGACAGCAAGCAGCCGTTGTTCACGTCGGTGGAGCGGCTCGCGCTCGTGCAGGAATCCATCCGCGGCATGCCGAATGTGGAGGCGGATACGTTCGACGGTCTGCTCGTTGAATACGTACAACGGCGGTCCGCCCAAGCAGTGCTGCGCGGACTACGGGCAATTTCGGATTTTGAATTTGAGTTTCAAATGGCCCTGATGAACCGCAAGCTCAACGAAAATTTCGAGACCATCTTCATGATGCCGAAAGACACCTACACTTTTCTCAGCTCACGGATCGTCAAGGAAATCGCGCGCCTCGGAGGCGACGTCAGTCCGTTCGTCCCGCCGCATGTGCGATCCGCCCTCGCGACCCAACTCGCGATGGAGAAAGCTTAGGCATCCCCATGGCGCTGCTCATCAACCTGCGTCATCTGGAACGGGACGATCTCACGCTCAAAGGGGAGTTGCCCGTCGCGGAGCTTGAGCTCGACATCCGCGATGAAATGATCCGCCCTGAAAAGCCGATGAGTTATGATCTGGCGATTCAGAAGCTCGAGGACAACCTGCTCGTGCGCGGAAGGCTCACTTTACAACTCACTTGCGAGTGTGTTCGTTGTCTAAAAGCCTTTGAATACGAGCTAAAATTGCCCGATTGGACGTGTCTGGTGCCGCTGGCCGGCGATGAAAAAGTCCCGATCGCGGCTGATTCCGTGGACTTGACGCCGTTTTTCCGAGAGGATATTCTCCTAGAGTTGCCGCAACATCCGTTGTGCAAACCGGCGTGCGGCGGACTGAAGACACCGAACCCCGAAAAATCGAAACCGAGCAGCGTGAGCCCGACTGAACCGTCGGCCTGGGCTGAATTGAAAAAACTGAAAGTTAGAAGCGAGTAATTTATGGGTGTTCCCAAACGTAAACCGTCCACGAGCCGTCAACACATGCGCCGTGCCTACAACAGCGTGCTGAAACTGCCCCAACTCGGCGTGTGCTCGCAATGCGCCGCACCCTGCCTGCCGCATCGGGTCTGCCCGGCCTGCGGCTTTTACAAAGGACGACAGGTTTTGACAGTAACTGCGGGCGCGTAATTGCCGTGCGCCCGGTGCACCGTAAGGCGTAACCGCGTTCCCCCAGCTATGCGAATCGCAGTGGATGTCATGGGCGGCGACCACGGTTGCGCGATCGTCATTGGCGGCGTCAAACTCGCACTCGCAGCCGACCCACGCATTACTTCCCTGTTGCTCGTCGGTCAGGAAGACAAAATCCGCTCCGCCCTGAGTGTTACCGGACTAAGCGATCCCCGCGCGCAGATTGTCAACGCCACCGAAGTCCTCACGATGGACGACCATCCCGTTGAAGGCATCCGTCGGAAAAAGGATTCCTCAATGGTGCGCGCCATTGAACTCGTGCGGGATGGCAAGGCCGACGCCGTGATCTCTCCTGGTAATACGGGCGCGCTCGTCGCCGGCTCCATGAAACTCCGCCGGCTTGACGGCGTGGAACGGCCCGCCATCACCGTGCGCATGCCGTCGCGCACCGGCGATTTCGTCCTCCTCGACGCCGGTGCCAATCCGGTGTGTGAGCCGCAGCAACTTGCCCAATTTGCCGTGATGGGTGACATCTATGCCCGGAAGATTCTCGGCATTGCCAAGCCGAGGGTCGGCGTTCTCAGCAACGGCTCCGAGGAATCCAAAGGTAACAATCTCACACGCGAAGCCGCCCGGCTATGTGCCCTGCTGGATCTGAATTACATCGGCTATGTCGAGGGCTTTGATCTGTTCAACGACGCCGTGGACGTGGTCGTGGCTGATGGCTTCACCGGTAACGTCGTCTTAAAAACCGCCGAAAGTCTCAGCTCCGCGATGATTAAAATCCTCAAGACGGAGTTGACGGCCAATCCGCTTCGCAAATTCGGCGCCTTCCTTTCCCAAGGTGCGTTCCGCTCCCTCAAGCGTCGCCTCGACCCGGAGGTCCACGGTGGCGCTGTGTTGCTCGGCCTCAATGGCAACGTCATTAAAGCCCACGGCTCGTCCCGGGAACGAGCGATCATGGGTGCGATCCGGGTTGCGGCGGAAGAAGTCGAACACGGATTGAACGACATCATCTTGCGCCAGATCGCCGTGGCGAACCAACGCCTATCCACCCAAACCCCCGTTTCCGTTTCCGTATGAGTGCCGCCCCCAAATTCAAAAATCCCCGCGCTCGATACAACTATCAGGGCCGCAGTGTTTCCATCACCGGCGTCGGCGCCTACGTGCCCGCCAAGGTGCTGACCAACTTCGAGCTGGCCGCCAAGGTGGACACCAACGACGAGTGGATCACTTCGCGCACTGGCATCAAGGAACGCCGCATCGCTGCGAAAGATGAGTTCACTTCCGACCTCGCCGCCAAAGCCGCCCAACGCGCGATGAAGGCCGCCGGCGTCACGGGTGATCAAATTGACCTGATCATCGTAGCCACGATCACGCCGGACATGGTGTTTCCGTCCACGGCGTGTCTGGTGCAGCAGAAGATCGGCGCGCTCCGGGCCGCCGCGTTCGACCTCGAAGCCGCCTGCTCCGGGTTCATTTACGGTCTCGAAATCGCGCAACAATTTATTATGTCGCGCACCTACGATGCCGTCCTCGTCATCGGAGCGGAAAAGCTTTCCTCCATCGTGGACTGGCAGGATCGCAACACCTGCGTCCTGTTCGGTGATGGCGCCGGCGCGGCTGTATTGCAAAACCGCGCCAATTCCCACGGCTTGCTCACCGCCGTAATGGGAGCCGATGGCAGCAAGGCTGACCTGCTCCACATGCCCGGTGGCGGCAGTCGTTGTCCGGCCACTGCGGATTCCGTCGCTGCCCGCCTGCATTACCTGCGGATGGAAGGCAAAGAGACTTACAAACACGCTGTGCAGGCGATGGTCAGTGCCGCCACAGAGGCACTGCGACGCTGCGACCTGGAGATTAGCAAGATCAAGTGCATCATTCCGCATCAGGCCAACCGTCGCATCATCGACGCCGTGGGCGAACGCCTCGGCGCGCGGCCAGATCAACTGTTCGTGAACTTGGATCGCTACGGCAACACCTCCGCTGCATCCGTTGCCATCGCCTTGGACGAAGCCGTGAGTTCCGGGCGAATCCATCGGGGCGATTTGATTCTGCTCGTGGTCTTCGGCGCCGGTTTGACCTGGGGCGCCGCCGTAATTGAGTGGTGAGAGTGGGGCGAAGATCATTCGCATTTGGGCCAAGCCACCATCGCTGACCCTGCGACGGGATTTAGCGATCCGCTTTGATTTCGATCGTCGCGCTCGGCTTCGACACACCGCTCTCATTGAACGCTTCGATGGCAAAGCTGTAATTCTGGCCGACAGTCAAGGCCCGGAGTTCGAGGGCAGTTCGTTGGTCGGCAAACACTTGGTAGGTCTGGTAGAGCTTGTCATCCCGAATCCCCCACAAAATGTTGTAGCCAACCGAACCAGGAACATCCTCCCAAGTGATGAATGCGTTGCGCGGATCATTTCCATCGCGGCGAACTTGAAAGTTGATGGGCGTTCGCGGCGCTTCCCCGGCGCCATGCCCGAATACGCGAATATCACTGATCGCGAGATTTGGCGAAGCCACGTAAGCGTGTTCATATTTGATGTGGCGTGTGCGCACCGGCGCTGGCAATTCAAGATAGGCATTGGGCCGGTCGCGCTTCTCGTTCGTCAAGTCAGCCAGTACCATCCAGTTAGTGCCGTCGAGCGAATGATACAGTTTGAATTGCGTATAGACGGAGGCATCGCTCGCGTAGAGGCCGGATTTGTAATCGGTGAAGTTCACTTGCACGGCGCATACTTCGCACGGCCCCCCCAGATCGAGCGCGAGCCACTCGCCGGGTTTGTTCGAGTTTGCAACCCAAAAACTGCGCGGGTTTTCGTCCGTCACGTTCGCAGCCGCATAGACGCCACGGTACGATGAAGCCACGACCGGCTTCCGATACGACAACAACATCCAACCGGTGAACAATTCATCTTTGTTCTGCCACCTTTTTGTTGGCAGGTAGTGCGGGAAGTCACCAAAACGCGTGTTGGCGAAGAGCAATCCATCCGGGTCGAACGCGGCGGGAAACATTGCGATCCGGCGCTCAAAGTCGAAATTCACCGCCCACCATGGCGTGCCGGTATTCCAATAATTACCGAAGTTGTCCTGAAACGTGTTGCCGTGCCCGGTGCCCGTTACGAAACCGCCGGGCTTATAGGAGATGGGATTGTTTGGTGCGTACGTGAATGGCCCGAGCGGACCGTCGCCGATATAGTCGCCGTTGGCATAGACATTATATTCAGTGCCGGGCGCGGCGTATTGAAGATGATATTTGCCGTTGTGCTTGGTCATCCATGCGCCTTCCATGAACGGAGTAATCGCACTGGAGTGATTTGGCCCGAAGCGTTCCCAACCATGTACATCCGGATGAAGTTTGAAAAGTTCGTCGGCACTCCCGACGTAGGAGAGGCGATTCGTGTAATCGAGTTCGATACCGTAAATCGGATAGAGATTCGACGAACCAAAATACATGAACCACCGGTCGGTTTCTTCATCGTGGAACAAGGCCGGGTCCCACGGACCGGCCGCCCCGGGCATCTGGGGCAACCGGGGATTGAACTGGTCAAGCCGACCCGTCTCGGGCGTGGTTGTCACCCAGATCGGGCGTTGCTCAAAGGTGGATTGAAAAAGATAGAGCTTACCACCGGCGGAGATCGCCGCCGGAGCGCACATGTCTTCCTTGGGCCATTGATGCGGTGCGACGTCAGGTTTGATAAACCGCCAGTTAACGAGGTCTTTCGAATGCCACCAACCGCCGGAGATGGTGACGAAAAGAAAATACTCGCCCTTGTGATTTACGATGACAGGATCGGCGCCGGCACGGTAGGAAATGCCACGAGCTTTCTGTTCGAAGTTATATTGGTAATTGATGTCTACCGGATTGCAGTAGGTCCTTTGTCCGACGAATTGGCCGCCACACGGCTCAACCACATACAGCGTCAAGACAAAAGCCAATAAACACCCATACGCGGGTCTATGCATCAGACCGCCGCTATCACCCCACATCAAATCGCTTCGCTTCATAGTTTCTCGTCGTCAATCCCCGACCACCTCCGCCGGTTGTGACCAGAACAACAATCACCCATCCTGCATGTCAAAGACGAATACAATGGAGCATTGGCATGAGAGTCAAACATAACCTTTCACCACGGGAGAAACCCAGTTCCTGATCGAAAAGACGCGGTCGACGACCCGCAATCACGACCAGCCAGAAAAGGCGCAGCACCCTTGTTTTCCACCTCGGCGCACGCCCCTATCGCGTAACCGTTCCGTTGTGCCATTTCTCCATTGCCTTAACGACTCCCAACGAATCCCAGTCCAGTCGCCCGCGTGATGTTGTAAATTACCTCAATGATTTATTGCCGCCCGTTCTCCAATCCGCTAAAAACTAATCAGGTTATTCTAAACCGATGTAGTTAGACGGTATAGCGCTAGCAATGAACATCAGAAATAACGGACAAGATTTAAGCCGGTCAGTGCGCCTCGGGCCGCCGGCAAAGCAGGGACTTTACGACCCGCAATTCGAACACGACTCCTGTGGCGTGGGTTTCGTGGTCAATATGAAGGGGCGCAAGTCACACGACCTCGTCGCCGATGCTCTCCAAATTTTAGTGAACCTTGACCATCGCGGGGCGTGCGGTTGTGAAACCAACACCGGCGACGGCGCCGGGATTCTCATGCAAGTCCCGCATGATTTTCTCGTCAAGGTTACCAGCCCGCTCGGATTCAAACTTCCCGCAGCCGGCCAGTATGGTCTGGGGATGTTGTTCATGCCACCGAACCCGACGGAACGTGAAACCATTAAAACGATCATGGCTCGGATCGTGGCTGACGAAGGCCAGACCTTGCTCGGGTGGCGGGATATTCCCACGGACAACTCCTCGTTGGGCAACGGCGCGAAAAACTCCGAGCCGTTCATGATGCAGTTGTTCATCGGGCGCAATCCAGCGATCAAGGACGATGCCGCGTTCGAGCGGAAGCTATATGTCATCCGTAAGATCGCGGAGCAGGCGGTTCGCCATGCGGGCAAGATTGCGGGCGGAAAATGGTTTTATGTTTCCAGCCTGTCGGCACGCACGGCGGTTTACAAAGGCATGTTGATGCCGGAACAGGTCGGGAAGTATTTTCCTGATTTACGCGACGCCAGCATGACCACGGCGCTGGCGCTCGTCCATTCCCGGTTTTCGACGAATACCTTTCCCAGTTGGGATCGTGCGCACCCGAATCGTTACATCGCCCACAATGGCGAGATCAACACGCTGCGCGGCAACGTCAACTGGATGCACGCCGGCCAGCAGAACTTCAAGTCGGAAACCCTGGGCGATGACATCAAAAAGGTCATCCCGGTCATCAATACCGATGGCAGCGACTCGACGATGTTTGACAACTGCGTCGAGCTGCTCGTCATGGCGGGCCGCGAATTGCCCCACGCGATGATGATGATGATTCCCGAGCCGTGGGAGAATCACGAGAGCATGGATTCGGAACGGCGGGCGTTTTACGAATTCCATTCCTGTCTTATGGAGCCGTGGGACGGCCCTGCGTCCATTGCCTTCAGCGACGGTATCCGCATCGGCGCCTGTCTCGACCGGAATGGCCTGCGGCCATCGCGTTACTATGTCACCAAAGACGACGTGGTCATCATGGCATCGGAGGCCGGGGTACTGCCCGTCGCTCCCGACCGCATTGTGGTCAAGGGGCGGTTGCAGCCCGGCCGCATGTTTCTCGTAGATACGGAACAGGGCCGCATCATCGCGGACGAGGAGCTTAAGAAAAAATACGCCAGCGCCCATCCGTATCAAAAGTGGCTGGATAAACATCACGTCCTGCTGGAAAACCTGCCTGAGCCGCCGCACGGAACCGAGCCGGAACACCGGAAGGTTTTGGTGCGCCAGCAATGCTTTGGTTACACGTTCGAGGATCTGCGTTTCATCGTCGGCCCGATGGCCAATGACGGCGTGCAACCACTCGGCTCCATGGGCACGGACACGCCGCTGGCGGTGCTCTCGAACAAGCCGCAATTGCTCTATAATTATTTCAAACAATTGTTCGCCCAGGTCACCAATCCGCCGATTGATCCCATCCGCGAAGAGATTGTGACTTCGACGGAAACCATGGTCGGCGCGCGCGGCGGGCTGCTGAATCCTACGCCGCAAAGCTGTGCGCTCATCAAGCTGCAGCATCCGTTGCTCACGAATGAAGACCTGGAAAAGCTTCGCCACGTCGGGCAGCTCAACCGCAAAGGCTTCAAGGCGGCGACCCTGCCCATTCTCTTCCCGGCGGCCGACAAGGTCAAAGGGCTTGAAGCCGCGCTTGCAAAAGTTTTCGCCGAAGCGGACAAAGCAATCAAAGAGGGCGCGACCATTTTGATTCTTTCGGATCACGGCATCTCGGAAACCCTCGCGCCAATCCCGGCCTTGCTGGCCGTGGCCGGGCTGCATCATCATTTGATTCGCGCCGGCACGCGTTCGCGCGTCGGTCTCGTCCTCGAATCCGGCGAGCCGCGCGAGGTGCATCATTTTGCGCTGCTGATCAGCTACGGTTGCAGTGCCATCAATCCTTATCTCGCGTTTGCGACGATTGACGACCTCATCGCCGAAGGGATGCTCGTCAACACGGACCACAAAACAGCGGTGAAAAAATTCATCAAAGCCGCGGTCAAAGGCGTGGTGAAAACGATGGCCAAGATGGGCATCTCCACGATTCAAAGTTATCGCGGCGCGCAAGTTTTCGAAGCCATCGGCATCAACAGCGAAGTCGTGGACAAGTATTTCACCTGGACGCCGTCGCGCATTCAGGGCGTCGGTCTGGAGGTAATCGCGGAGGAAGTTCTGACGCGCCACCGGCACGCATTTCCCGACCGGCAGGTCAACGGTGAACTTGAAGCGGGCGGCCAGTATCAATGGCGCGACAACGGCGAGTATCATCTGTTCAATCCGCAGACAATTCACAAATTGCAGAACGCCTGTCGCACCGGCAGTTTCAAGATTTTCTCAGAATACTCGGAGTTGGTAAATAACCAGGCCAAGAATCTTTGCACCTTACGCGGCTTGCTCGATTTCAAGTTTGCGGAAAAGCCGCTGCCGATTGAGGAAGTCGAGTCCGTCGAAAGCATCGTGAAGCGGTTCAAGACTGGTGCGATGAGCTATGGCTCGATCAGCAAGGAGGCCCACGAAGCACTCGCCATCGCAATGAACCGCATCGGTGGCCGTTCTAACACCGGTGAAGGTGGCGAGGACCCGGCGCGCTACAATCTCGAAGCGAATGGTGACTCGAAAAATTCCGCGATCAAACAGGTCGCCAGCGGCCGTTTTGGCGTGACGAGCCATTACCTCGTCAACGCGAAGGAACTGCAGATCAAAATGGCGCAAGGCGCGAAACCTGGCGAAGGCGGGGAACTGCCCGGCAAGAAAGTTTTTCCAGAGATTGCGAAGACGCGCGGGACGACGGCGGGCGTCGGTTTGATTTCTCCGCCGCCGCACCATGACATTTATTCCATCGAAGACCTGGCGGAATTGATCCACGACCTGAAGAACTCGAACCGCGACGCGCGCATCAGTGTGAAGCTGGTGTCGGAAGTCGGCGTGGGCACCATTGCCGCCGGCGTCTCGAAGGCGCATGCGGACGTGGTACTCATCAGCGGGCATGACGGCGGCACGGGGGCGTCACCGCTGTCTTCGATCAAACACGCGGGTAGTCCGTGGGAACTCGGCCTTGCCGAGGCGCACCAGACGCTCGTGCTGAACAATCTGCGCAGCCGGATTTATGTCGAGGCGGACGGCCAGTTGAAAACTGGGCGCGATGTCGCCGTGGCGGCGTTGCTCGGCGCGGAGGAATTTGGTTTTGCCACCGCGCCGCTCGTGACCCTTGGTTGCATCATGATGCGCGTCTGCCATTTGAACACCTGCCCGGTTGGCGTCGCGACGCAAAACCCGAAACTGCGCGAGAAGTTCAACGGCGACCCGAACAACGTGGTCAATTTCATGCGTTTCATCGCGCAGGAACTTCGCGAAATCATGGCCCGACTCGGTTTTCGCACCATTGAAGAAATGGTCGGCCGTACCGACAAACTTATTCCGTGGAAGGCAATCGAACATTGGAAGGCCAGCGGTCTCGATCTCACGCCGATTTTGCATCAGCCCGAAGTCGGCGCGGATGTCGGACGTTTCCGCCAGCAGGATCAGGATCACGGTTTGGAAAAGTCGCTCGATATCACCAAGCTTTTAGAGATTTGCCAGCCGGCCATTGAACGCGGTGAAAAGGTCCGGGCCGAGTTGCCCATCCGCAACGTCAACCGCGTCGTTGGCACGATCACGGGCAGCGAAGTGACCAAGAAGCACGGACCGAACGGACTGCCCGAGGACACCATTCAACTCAAGTTCAACGGCAGCGCGGGCCAGAGCTTCGGCGGTTTCATGCCGCGCGGCATGACGCTCGAGCTTGAAGGTGATGCCAACGATTATTTCGGTAAAGGTTTGAGCGGCGGCAAGCTCATCGTTTATCCACCCAAAGCGGCGACGTTCAAAGCCGAGGACAACATGATCGTCGGCAACGTGGCGTTTTACGGGGCCACCAGCGGCGAGGCGTTCATTCGCGGCATGGCGGGCGAACGGTTCTGCGTCCGCAACTCCGGTGTGAACACCGTCGTCGAAGCCATTGGCGATCACGGCTGTGAATATATGACCGGCGGCCGCGTGGTGATTCTCGGTCCCACGGGGCGCAACTTCGCCGCCGGCATGAGCGGGGGTGTGGCTTACGTTTTGGATGAAGCCGAAAACTTTGCTGATCGGTGCAACATGGAAATGGTGGGCCTGGAAAAATTGACCGACGCCGATGAAATCGAGGAAGTCTGGAAGTTGATTCAACGGCATCAGACTTACACCGAAAGCGCGCTGGCGGCAAAAATTCTGGCGGATTGGAAAAAATTCATCCCCCGATTTGTGAAAGTAATGCCCACCGATTACAAGCGCGTGCTGGAATCACTCCAAAAAATGAAAGCACAAGGCTTGACCGGTGACGAAGCGATTTTGGCCGCGTTCGAGGAAAATTCGCGCGCGGGCAATTGATCTAACCATTTTCAGGAAGGTAAAAACCCATGGGTAAACCAACAGGATTTTTGGAATTTCAACGCGCTCTGCCGGCGGACCGTTCCGCGAGCGAACGTACCGCTGACTGGAAAGAGTTTCATCTCCACCTGCCGGAGGCCGACCTGCGCAAACAGGGAGCGCGGTGCATGGATTGCGGCATTCCGTTCTGCCACTCCGGGCAACTCGTCAGTGGCATGGCCAGCGGCTGCCCGATTCACAATCTGATTCCCGAGTGGAACGACCTGGTTTATCGCGGGCTGTGGCGGGAGGCGCTCGACCGTCTGCACAAGACGAATAATTTTCCGGAATTCACCGGTCGCGTCTGCCCCGCGCCCTGCGAAGGTTCGTGTGTGCTCGGCATCAACGAGCCGGCCGTTACGATCAAGAACATCGAATGCACGATCATTGATCACGGCTGGGAAAACGGCTGGGTGACGCCCGAACCGCCGAAGAAACGCACGGGCAAAAATGTCGCCGTCATTGGCTCCGGCCCGGCGGGAATTTCCGCCGCGGCGCAACTCAACAAGGCCGGCCATCTCGTCACTGTGTTCGAGCGCGCCGACCGCCCCGGCGGTTTGCTGATGTACGGCATCCCCAACATGAAGCTCGACAAGACCGAAGTCGTGCTGCGCCGCTTGAACGTAATGGAGCAGGAAGGCGTAAAGTTCATATGCAATACCGAAGTAGGCGTCAACCTGCCAGCGGACAAATTGTTGAAAGACTTTGACGCGGCGGTCCTCGCGACCGGTGCGACCAAGCCGCGCGATCTGCCCATCGAAGGCCGGCAACTCAACGGCATTCACTTCGCGATGGAATTTCTTACCGCGAATACCAAGGCAGTTCTCGATGGCCATAAGAACGGCAACTTTATTGACGCGACCGGTAAAGACGTTGTGGTCATTGGTGGCGGTGACACCGGCACGGACTGTGTCGGCACTTCGATGCGCCACGGCTGCAAGAGCCTTGTCCAGGTAGAGATTTTGCCGAAGCCGCCGTTGGATCGGGCCAGGGACAATCCGTGGCCCGAATGGCCGAAGACTTACAAGTTGGACTACGGCCAGGAAGAAGCCGCTGCGAAATTCGGTGATGACCCGCGCATCTATCTCACCACCGCCACAAAGTTCGAGAGCGACGCTCACGGCCACGTCAAGGCCGTTCACACGGTACAGGTGGAGTGGACGAAAAACGACAAGGGGCAGTTTAGTCCGAAGAACATGCCCGGCACGGAAAAGATTTTACCCGCACAACTCGTTTTGCTCGCGATGGGTTTCCTCGGACCGGAACAACCATTGCTCGAATCGCTCGGCATCGAACGCGACCCACGCAGCAACGCCAAAGCCGACTTCGAGAAATACACCACGAACATCAAGGGCGTCTTCGCCGCCGGTGATTGCCGGCGCGGCCAAAGTCTCGTCGTGTGGGCTTTCAATGAAGGTCGTGGCGCCGCTCGCGAGTGTGACCGCTATTTGATGGGTTCGACAGATTTGCCGTAACCTCGCTGGGTTCCTAGCCCGCCCACGGCGGGGGTTGGCTTTTCGTTGTAGTTCCAATCGCGATGATGGTCACCGGGTTTTCGCTTTGCCATTAGCCGCAGCTTCGGCAATTTCTAGGTCAGCATCGTCCGCATGCACAACAATTTGCTCCAGCAAGGTTTGCTGAAGAAAGACAAGAAAGCCGCCAGCTTCGTCACCATCAGCGAGCCGGACATCAAACTGCACGTTGAACGTCGTGAGGAGGCGGATTCCGGGAGCGCGAAGAAGTCCAAAGAAATCCGCCTCGTTACCTCGGCGGCTACAGAAGAAACGATGGCCACCGTGAAAATCGCCGGTCTCGACAACTACGACCCCATCAAAGACGAGGTAAAATCCCGTGACGTCCACGACATCGCCTACTGGATGGTGGACGATGCTTACGACGGTTCAAACTTCGTCGTCCGCCAGGTCTTCTTCTGCGGTGGCGACAAAGACGAGTTCGACGAATGAAAACGCGGCCTGAGCGACCTCGCCAAAGCCGCGACGAAAAAGCAGGCGGAACAGACCCTAAAACTGCAAATTGACGACGAGGCCTTCGCCAGAATCTACGGTCACACCAGCCATCCGTTCCCTGTGAAGAAAGGCCAGAAGATCGCCGTGCGCGTTATCAGCCAGTTTGGGGAAGAAACAACAAAAGTGTTGGAAGTGGCATGAGCACCTTGAAGCTGGTCCAGTGCTTGGCAGTTGCCAATCTTGCAAAGGCAGTTTCGCACCCTATAATTTCCCACTGTGGCTGAAATCAAGAAAACGCGCGTCATCTGTGGCATGAGCGGAGGAGTGGATTCCTCGGCCACGGCGGCGCTTTTGCTGGAACAGGGCTACGAAGTGGTCGGCATCACCCTCAAGCTCTGGCCGCAGGATTGTGTCTCGCGTGCCGAGGACAAATGTTGCGGGCCACAGGCCGTGACGGATGCGCGGTCGGTCTGCCACAAGCTCGGGATCCCTTACTAT